>JBFHPN010000372.1:0-3368 GCA_041592735.1 Oleiphilaceae bacterium
AAGGTTTCAAGCGTCTTTTTGAACAACCAGACCCCGTCGTCAGGTGGTTGCGAAATGCGGGCATGGCATGGATTGATCAGCAGCAGTTTCTAAAGCATCAGATTGCCAGGCACGCTATGGGTTTAGCACGATAAATGAAGCGTGCGCGTTTTTGTTTTCGTATTGAATGAAGCAGGAGATTCGGCTGAGCTAGTTAAATAAGCGCGCCAATAAGACAGGCACGGCGGTTTCTACACGTAAAATTCTTGGCCCTAAATGCACCGTTTGAAAGCCTATATCTTCTAGTTTGTTAACTTCATAGGGTGTAAACCCGCCTTCAGGCCCAATGATCAGCGTTGTTTGCTGCTGGATATCTGAGGGGCACGGTGCCTGGCTGCCCGGGTGAGCGAGTAATTTCAGTGAGTCCTGGCTGATATCGCCCAGCTCATCTTCCACAAAGGGTTTAAATAATTTGCGTAGGTGGATTGTTGGTAGAACTGTATCTTTGGCTTGTTCCAGCCCTAAAATGCAATTTTCAAGAATTTTCTCTTCACTCAGCCATGGGCTCAACCAGTAACTTTTTTCTACCTTCCAGGCATTGATGAAGTAGAGCTCTTTAACGCCCATTGTGGCGGCCGTTTGAATAATCCTTTTCAGCATCTTGGGGCGAGGTAAGGCAATAATCAGGGTAACCGGGAGGGCAGCGGGAGGTTGACCCAGCCAGTTGATCGTTAGAAGGGCTTGCTTGTCTTCGAGCTTGTTGATG
This sequence comes from Oleiphilaceae bacterium, assembly GCA_041592735.1. Taxonomy (GTDB): domain Bacteria; phylum Pseudomonadota; class Gammaproteobacteria; order Pseudomonadales; family Oleiphilaceae; genus PZPK01. The sequence continues at coordinate 746 of JBFHPN010000372.1, forward strand.
GTTGCCAGCCCTAATTCTTTGTTGAGCAGGCCAACAGTGAGTTGATCACCCTCGCTGAGTTTAAGTGTCTCATGGATATGTTTGAGTTGGCGGCCAGAAATGCGTGCTTGAGTTGGCGACTGCATATTTTCAGGCATTAGCAGGAGAAGATTCATGATCTGTTTAGTCGCTTAGGGGCTCTTCTGTTTGATCAGGTTTCTTTTCGACCAGGCGCGCGAATAATATACCCATTTCGAATAATAGCCACATGGGAATGGCTAACAATAATTGTGAAATGACATCAGGGGGTGTCAATAACATGCCGATGACAAAGCAGCCTACGACGACATAGGGGCGTTTTTCTCTGAGATTGGCCGTGCTGGTGATACCGGCCGTGACCAGAATAATCGTAGCGATGGGTATTTCGAAGGCAATGCCAAAGGCAAAAAACAGTTTTAATACGAAATCCAGATAGCGGCTGATATCCGTCATGATGGCTACACCCTCAGGCCCGACACTGGTGAAAAAGCCAAAGACCAGCGGAAAAACAACAAAGTAAGCGAAGGCCATTCCCAAATAAAATAACACGATACTGGACATGAATAGCGGGACAGCCAGACGCTTTTCTTTTTCATATAAGGCCGGAGCAATGAAACTCCATATCTGGTAAAGCAGATAGGGCATGCCCAAAAACACCGAAACCATCAGTGTTAATTTAAAGGGTGTGAAAAAGGGAGAGGCGACATCTGTCGCGATCATGGTGCTGCCTTCAGGCAAAAATACTCTTAAAGGCTCAGAAACAATGACATAAAGCTCATTGGAAAACGAATAGAGACATAAGAAAACAGTAACAATACAGATGATCGATTTAAGTAAGCGGCTTCTGAGTTCCAGAAGATGTGCGATTAAAGGCTGTGCTTGTTCGACAAGTGAATCTTTTGTTGAAGGTTCTTGGCTCATAATGGCGTTCTTTACTTATCAGAAGGGGCTGGAACGGATTGTTCTGGCTTGTCATCAGGCTGCGTGAAAGGGCGATCCTGTTCCTTGCGAGGCAGTGGCTCAAATTCTTCACTGTGCTGCTCAGCTTCCTTGAGGGCATCCGAGACTGTTTGCTGGATTTGCTTAACATCTTCATTGATATTCAGGCTTTCACCTTGTTTTTTGAGTTCGGCTTTCAACTCTTCAATTTCTACTTGTTTGTCAATTTCCTGGCTGATATTCGCCATCATGCGGCGGGCGTTACCAACCCAGCGCCCCAGAGTGCGTGCTGCAATAGGCAGCCTTTCAGGGCCAAGTACAATGAGACCGATGACCCCGACCAGAATGAGCTCTAAAAATCCGATATCAAACATCTTGACCCACAATGAATAACGATGAAGTAAAACCTATAACAGTTGCGAGCAGTCGCTAATGGGTTCTGCTGGCTTTCAGTTGATTACTTGGTTTGATCTTTTGGCGGCTCAACAATCTTCTCTGCTTTACCTTCAATCACTTCACCGGCTTTTTTTTCCATGGTGTTTGTCGGATTGTTGGTTTCTGGTGGTGCATTATCGATAGACTTTTGTTCATCATCTTTTAATGCTTTTTTAAAACCTTTAATTGCGCCACCTAAATCACCGCCCATGTTGCGCAGTTTTTTAGTACCAAAAATTAACACGACGATCAGTAGTATGATCAGTATTTGCATAGGACTAATGCCCATAATATTCTCCTGCTAATGACTTAAAGTGTTTGCTGACTGCCTTCGTTAAAGGCAAGCTGGTCAATTTTTATTGCTTCTTGAAGCTTTTTCTTCGAGGCCGGATAAATTAAAACGTGCTTGCAGTTCATCCAGTATGGCCTGAGCATCAAGTCCGAAATGTGATAGCATGACTAAGCTATGGAACCATAAATCAGCTGTTTCATAAATCAGTGCGTGTTTACCTGCGTCATCCTTGGCATCTTTTGCTGCAATAATTGTTTCGGTACATTCTTCACCGACCTTTTCGAGTATTTTGTTAAGGCCTTTCTTATGCAGGCTGGCAACATAGGACGTTTCCGGGTCCGCCAGTTTGCGTTCTTCAAGAATGCGGGTTAATTCACTTAATACGGATGACATAATTCGTGCTTGCCTATTTTCTTCGAAAAATAAAATAACTGCCAAGAATCAATGGTGCCCAGGTAATAGTGGGCAGACTCATTAACCAATTTACACTGTGGGGCTGACTAATGCCAATACCTAAAGCAATTAAACCAATCCCCATAATATAGTCTTTTGTGGGTTTTCGCTGTTTTTTTATTAGTTCAGTGAGTAAGGCAAACTGTGCATCACGGCGATCTTGATACTGATTCAGGTGTTTAATCTGACTCATCGCATCAAACATTAATTGCGGGACTTCCGGTGTTTGTTCGACCCATGCAGGCAGGTGTTCTTTAATGTTTTTCCAAATACCTGGCGGGGCGACGCGCTCTTTCATCCAGTTTTCAAGGTAGGGGGCTGCTGTATTCCAAAGATCCAGCTCTGGATAGAGTTGTCGACCAAGGCCTTCTATATTGAGCAAGGTTTTCTGCAGAAGTACTAATTGAGGCTGTACTTCCATATTAAATCGGCGTGCAGTTTGAAACAGCCGGAGCAGGAACTGCCCGAAAGAGATGTCTTTCAGAG
>JBFHPN010000373.1:0-3368 GCA_041592735.1 Oleiphilaceae bacterium
ACCGCAAAAATTGGCGAATCATTCAGTGTTGAGCTTAAGGCAGAGACAAAAGAAAGCCAGCAGTTTTTGCTCACGCCCAGAACCGGTGAAAGCTTGTTTGAACGTTTACTGGTGCGTTTTGTCGGTGATACCGTGCAGGAACTCAGAATATATGATGCGCTTGGCCAGGAGAGCACCATGAGCTTTATTGATACCAAGGTTAATCAAGCATTTAATGCTAAAACCTTTAAATTAAAATTGCCTAAAGGAACCGATATCATTCGTGATTTACCAGTAAAATAACCATGGATTCTTTATTCGATCAGCACGAATCGTCTGTTCCCGGGCAGTCTAACGCCCATGCACCCCTGGCTGCGCGTATTCGGCCTGATAACTTGTCTCGCTATATCGGGCAGTCCCATCTGATGGCTGAAGGCTGCCCTTTGCATTCAGCCATTAAAAAAAATGCACTTCATTCCATGATACTTTGGGGCCCGCCTGGCGTCGGTAAAACCACCTTCGCACAATTGATTGCTCAACAATTCGGCTACCATTTCATACCCGTATCGGCCGTGCTCAGCGGTGTTAAAGATATTCGTCAGGCGATTGAACAAGCTAAAGCCCGTCAATATCATCATGCGCAGAAAACAATCTTGTTTGTTGATGAAGTTCATCGCTTTAATAAAAGCCAGCAAGATGCCTTTTTACCCTTCGTAGAAGATGGTACGGTCATTTTTATAGGTGCTACCACAGAGAACCCTTCCTTTGAACTCAATAATGCCTTACTTTCAAGGGCGCGGGTGTATGTGCTTAAACGTTTGAGTGAAGCCGAATTAGTTCTCGTGCTGCAAAATGCCTTAACGCATCCGCAGGGTTTTCCTGATCTGGATGTTCAAATTGATGCTGATTTACTGGGTGTCATTGCCCTGGCTGCGGAGGGTGATGCCCGCAAGGCGCTTAATATTCTTGAGTTAGCGGTCGATTTATCCGTTCAGAATGATCCCTTAAGGGTGGTTAGCCGCGAAAATGTTGAGCATGTGCTCCAACAATCCTTAAAACGTTTTGATAAGGGCGGTGATATTTTTTATGAGCAGATTTCTGCCTTGCATAAGTCGGTACGTGGTTCAGACCCGGATGCCGCGTTATACTGGTTTGTGAGAATGATTGATGCGGGATGTGATCCTTTATATATTGCGCGAAGGCTGGTGCGTATGGCCAGTGAGGATATTGGCAATGCCGACCCGCGAGCACTCACGCTGGCATTAAATGCCTGGGATGTGCAAGCACGACTGGGTAGCCCGGAAGGTGAATTAAGCCTGGCGCAGGCAGTCGTCTATCTTGCTGTTGCCCCTAAAAGTAATGCAGTTTATAAAGCGTTTAATGCCTGTCGAAAACTGATAAAAAATACTCCGGATGAAGACGTGCCTATGCACTTGCGCAATGCCCCGACCAAATTGATGCAAGCTCAGGGGATGGGGCTTGAGTATCGATATGCCCATGATGAACCAGATGCTTTTGCTGCCGGTGAAAATTATTTTCCGGAAGCCTTAGCAGGCACCATTTTTTATGAGCCGGTGAATCGTGGCCTGGAACTTAAAATTGCTGAAAAATTGTCCCGCTTGCGAGGCTTGAATGCCGAATCAAATACGAAACGTTACCCATAATTTGCTGATGAAGCCTATCCGTCTATTTACCTGGCTGTTGTTAACGGTATTTTTGACGGCTTGTGGTGGTTCCTCGGGTTCAAGTTCCGATAACGCTGGGCCATTTACTGTTTCAGGCAAACTAATCATGCCCGGTGATGCAGATGTAGACCTGGATGTGAACGGGCAAACAGATCGTAATAATGATCCCCACGACCCGCAAATATTGAATAATCCACTGACTTTAGGCGGTTATCTGAGTGGCTATGCGGGCCAATATGCGTCAGGCACTGCATTTTCAGCCGATCAGGTTGATTATTTCTCGATATCTCTGGTTCAGGGTCAGGCCATACTCGTGAGTCTTTTCCAGGCAGATGCGCTACTTGATCAGGTGGATCTTACTCTTACCTTGCGTGATACCGAACTAGAGGCGGTCTCCGAATTGACGATAAACACCTTCTCAGCAGCATCACTGACGGTGCCGGAAGATGGTCTATATATACTTGAGCTGCGCTTGAGCCAAAGTAGCGATCCTCTCCTGTATACCTTGTCCCTCTCTCAAAGCCTGAATGCGCAGTCACTTTCTGCCACCGGGTCTGAAACACTTAAGTACGATTTCATTCCGGGTGATATTCTTATCAGATATCAGGGTTTATCCCGGCAGACGGTGGCAGAACAAGCCACAGTTTTAACTAACAATCGCCATGCACCCGTTTCGGGTGCAGCAGAACACATTCGTTCAAGTCTTCAACAACACTTTGAATTGATCGAAGAAGAGCAGATTCCTGGCATTGCCCAGCGTTACCGTGTACCTGATAAGACCCTGACTGCTGCCTTTAGTATGCAAACAGAAACAGAGCAGCCCGCGCTTAAACGCTTGGAAAAAAAATTGCAGACACTCGCCGTGATAGCGTCCTTGAAGACTCAAGCAGGTATTGAGTTTGCAGAGCCTAATTATCTCTATCGCACGGCAGCCACCACTGATGATCCACGACTAAATGAACAGTGGAATCTGGCCATGCTGTCTGTACAAGCGGCTTGGGAGGCAAGCACAGGAAATGGTACCCGAATAGCCGTTCTGGATACCGGAATAGATGCGAGTCATGAAGACCTGTTCGCGGGGGTCTCATCAAATGGCTACGATTTTATTTCCAGTACAGCATCCTCGGGTGATGGCGATGGTTTTGATGCCAATCCCAACGATGAGGGCAGTCGTTTTCATGGATCCCATGTCGCCGGTATTATTGTGGCAGAAGCAAATAATACCAAAGGCATAGCAGGAATCGCCCATCAGGCGAGTCTGATGCCACTTAGAGTCCTGGGTATTCAAGATACAGGGAGTATCAGCGATATAGCACAGGCAATTTTATATGCCGCAAATTTACCGAATGCGTCGGGTCAGACGCCAGGGATACCTGCTCATATTCTAAATATGTCATTTGGGGGTGAAGCCCGTTCAGAAACCCTCAAAACAGCCCTTGATCAGGCGTTTGAGGCGGGTTTAATTCTAGTGGCTGCGGCAGGCAATAACGCCTCAGACAGGCCGTTTTATCCAGCATCCTTTGACAATGTAATAGGCGTTGGCGCCGTTTCCAGTGAAATAAGCAGATCCGGGTTTTCTAATTTTGGGCGTAATGTGCAACTAGTTGCGCCTGGTGGAGCCGGCCCTGGCAATACAACATTCGATGGTTTCGAAGATGGCGTCTTGAGTACGATTAACGCCAATAATTATCGTGAACTTGCCGG
>JBFHPN010000374.1:0-3364 GCA_041592735.1 Oleiphilaceae bacterium
AAAGTCAATGGTATGCCTTTGCATTATGATTTATATCACTTTCTGTTAGGTTCGCGTTTACGAGAGCAGAGTGATTTTCCCGACCAGGATGACTTCGATCGGGCACTTAACAGGCAGCAGGCCAGCAAAGACCTGATAATGACGGAAGTGCTGTCTCAGGTAGCTACCCAGGCAGGCATCGCTGATAGAGCTGAAGTTCGGGTAGAGTTAGAAATGGCCAGGAAAACCTTGTTGGCGCAGCTTTATGTTCAAGAGTTAATGGCCAGCTTCATCATTGATGAAGCAGATATCAAGGCTCACTATGACCAACAAGCGCCGGCCTATATGTATCGCTTTATGATCTGGAGACAGCATGATCAGAAACAGGCCCAGGCACTCTTGGACACATTGCGCTCAGACACACTGAGTGACGCTGATAAAGCGCGCTTACGGCAGCAAGCTATTGAAACACCCTGGCTCAGAGATACGGATATTGAGGCGCAAGTGAATGATTTATTGAAGCCGCTACCTGTGAACCAATTTGTCAACACACCGCTGTTACAGGATGGTGTCTGGAAAGTGATTCAACTGATCGATAAAGACGAAATAAAAAAACAGAGCTATGAGCTTGAACGCGAGTTGATTAGGGCAGAATTGGTGCGCCTGAAGCTTGAGGACGAGCTGGCAAGATTATCTAAAAGTGCAACGATTGAGTTCAACCCAATACATGTGAAAGAGATGAACTGACATGTTCGTGATTAAAGCTCCGCGTCATGTCTGGCTGGTGATTATCCTGACGGGCGCCGGTTTGTTTTTGACCTTTGCTTATTATGTTTTTTACGGCATGGGCGCGCAGGACTCAAGTATTACTGTCAAATCTGATCTCCAGGCTAAAGAGCTTAGATACGCAGATAGTGATGACATTCAACTCATCCCGGAACCTTTGGCGATGACTCATGTCATTATCCCGCAATCCGAGAATCAATCAAACACATTAAGCATGGTTCAAGGTGGTGGCGTTCTTACCGAAGAAAAACTGAATGAGTTACAAGCATTATTTATGAGTAGCCTGTATCCGTTATTTCAATACGAGCTATCACTGAGCTCGCAGCATAAAGGGCGCTTGCAATTATTTGTATCGAGTATGCCGGAAGGCCTTAATAAGCTTGAGTTGTCGACGGTTTTAAGGATGATAGAAACACAGTTAAATCATCCAGAGGCTGAAGAGTTAGCCATGCTGATAGGTGGGTTATATCAGGCTGATAGAGCTGAAGCTGCTTTCTTGTCGCAACAAAAAGTTCCCAAAACCGCTGCAGAACAAGAGGCTCTGCTTCAAAATATTCAGTCAATAAGAGAAGCCTGGCTGGGGAAAGAAATAGCAGAATTATTTTATGCTGATGAGGTAGCACAGGATAACCCGGTCTCGAATCTGAATAGCACGAAGCCATCTAAAGGCCCCTTGACAGAGCAAGAGGTGAGAGTGGCTCGCGAGCTGGCAAGTATAGAAAACGAATGGGAGCAGCGTTATCAGCGCTTTCTGCAGGAAAAAGAATATATTGATCAGGCGGGCTTAAGTGAAGAAGATAAGCAGCTTCAAATTGATGAATTGCTGAATCATCATTATGCTGCCAATGAAATTGAGGCAGCAAGAGCGTATGATCGTTTTAAAACCAGTCAACAACAGATGCAGGAATAAATAAAAAGCTAGCTTACTAAGCTTTATGAAATTTCCTGGTTACTTCCAAGTCATAGCTGTTGAATACTGTTCTTTAATCTTCTTCTAAGGTATGCGGCTATAACGATGGCATTCAATTCTTTTTTTTCTTTGTTAGGTATAGGGCGAAAGCTGGTATGGGTTTTTATGGTATTTGCTGTATTTGCCTCTCAGGTTCAGGCAAAAGTGTTAGAGGGCATAAAACTCCAGGAGCAGATTGAACTGGGCACGGAAACACTTACGCTCAATGGTGCAGGAAAACGTAGTAAATTTTTTATAGATTTATATGTTGCAGCACTTTATCTCACTGAAAAAACGCAAGATGCGGATAAGATCATTCATGATGATCAAACCATGCTGCTGCAATTACATGTTATTTCAAAATTGATCTCGAGCGAGAATCTAAGCAAGGGTACTGAAGAGGGCTTTAATAAATCTACCAACAATAATACCCAGCCGATCAAAGAAGAAATTGATGTTTTTTTAGAATCTTTCAAGGAACCGATAAAGCTCGGTGACATGTTCGAGATCATTTATCAACCCACCAAAGAAATCACCGTCCTCAAAAATCGCGAACTGATTAAACGTATGCCGGTAAGCATGAGCTTTAAACAGGCGTTATTTGGGATATGGTTATGCGATAAACCCGCCCAGGCATCATTAAAAAATAACCTCTTGGGGAAGTAAGGAATGCAGATATTTTAGTTGAACTGATGCTCAGTAATATTGAATCTCACAACGTTGATTTTGGTTGCATACACCATAATAGGGTTTTGTCGCAATCACACAAACGCTTGCCGGTGCAAAGACATTATTAAGAGAGCCTTGCATTTGACGTTTTGCTGAAATCAAATATGCGCGCTCTTCGATTAAAGGCTGCAATGCTTCGTCTGAAAGAGTATGGCTGGCATAAGCTATTTTTGGGCCTGGCCCTGCGCAATAGCCTTGGTAACTGTTTTCAAGTTCAACAATTTCACACTGTTCGTTGAGTGTACATTCTGTTTGAGAAGAGAATGCTATAAGCTCTGTTTCCAGGTTATCAATAAGTTGATTCAAGGAGGATTCAAAATGTTCATAGGCAGAAAAAGCATTGACAAAATACCGGCCACCAGCCTCGGTAACGCTGGTTAATTCAAACAAATGATTGGCAATTTCCTGATCGAGAAAAGCCGCTTCATTTGCCCAGCCCTCACTGAATAAATCCAAGCGCATGCCTTCTGCCTGGTTGTGTAATGTGTCTGTGAGGGTGATACCGTTGCCGGGCGAACCATCATTATCGAGTGTTTGGAGAAATTGAGCAATTCTGATGGCTAGTGCTTCATTCTTGTCCGCTAGTTCGTAGGGCGTCAAGCGCAGCGCAGGCTCCACCGCGTAACCGACTGGAATGTCGCCTACATAGAATCGGACGCTGGTTCCCTGCATATAGCCAAAACGTCCTGTTTCATCCGTTATGCCAAAATGCTTGCCTGATACATACCTAATACCAGCAACGGGACTATCGATGAGGTAGCCATAGTCGTCCGGTATTTGATTGTCTTCAAAAGGCGGCCAGAAGGCGGGCTTAGATTCGGATGATGTGGTGTCTTCATTTTGCTGGCTACAACCGCACAGTAAGATAATAGCGAATGATAAATAAAAAAATCTGCTCATAGTCGGTATCTATCCTTTTGT
>JBFHPN010000375.1:0-3363 GCA_041592735.1 Oleiphilaceae bacterium
CCGTGGCTGCGACCGCTCCTTAATCATGGCAGATATGCCCTTTAACTCCATTAACTCAATAGAACAAACACTGGATAATGCCGCCAAGCTCATGCAAGCCGGGGCACACTTGGTGAAACTGGAAGGCGACAGCTGGCTGGCTCCGTACATCACAGCGCTGAGTCATCGAGGCATCCCAGTGTGTGCGCATCTTGGCTTAACTCCGCAATCCGTCAACAAATTAGGTGGCTATAAAGTACAGGGCAAGGAGGCCAGTGCAGCAACGCATATGATTCAAACTGCCGTCACCCTGGAAGAAGCAGGTGCCGACATCATCTTGCTGGAATGTGTCCCCACGTCACTGGCTGAATTAATTACCAAGCAAGTGAAAGTCCCCGTTATCGGTATAGGTGCCGGTAATGTAACGGATGGCCAGGTGCTGGTCATGCATGACATGCTCGGATTAAACACCGGCCATCAGCCCAAATTTGTTAAAAACTTTATGGCGGAATCATCATCAATACCCGATGCATTCAAACGATATCATCAGGATGTAATTAGCGGCGCATTTCCGTCTGCAGAATACAGTTTTTCTGGTTAACTATGTCTAAAGTCTTACTCATCCAGCTAATTGAGAAAAAAAAATCATGCTAACGGTTCATACTATCGCAGAATTAAGAACATTTGTTTCTTCACAGAAACGTAATGGAAAAACAATCGGCTTCGTGCCCACCATGGGCAATTTACATGAAGGCCATCTTAGTTTAATCACTCAAGCCAGAAACCAGGCTGATATTGTCGTATGTAGTATATTCGTAAACCCCATGCAATTTGGGGCAAATGAAGATCTTGATGCGTATCCCAGAACGCTGGCTGCTGATAGTAAGGCATTAGATGAAAAGGGCTGTGATTTATTATTTGCACCCAACGCGAATGAAGTCTATCCAAATGGATTAGCACAACAAACCCGTATAGAGGTGCCAGCCTTGGGCGATGCTCATTGCGGTGCAAGCCGGCCTGGGCATTTTATTGGCGTGGCAACTGTCGTAACGAAACTTTTCAATATGGTTCAACCGGATGTTGCTGTGTTCGGGGAAAAAGATTTCCAGCAATTGGCGGTAATCAGGAAAATGACAAGTGATCTGTGTTTTCCGATAAACATCGTTGGTATTCCAACGTCCCGGGAAGCAAATGGTTTAGCACGCAGTTCACGCAATGGCTATCTGAGCGATCAGGAGAAACAAACAGCCAGTGAAATTTATCAGTGTTTACTTTCTATCCGGGAGACCATAGTTAAAGGTAATACAAATTTCGACGCCATCGCAAAGGCTGCCACAGCGCAGCTTAAGACTGCCGGATTCAGACCTGATTATATTAACATTGCCCATGCAGAAACACTGGAACCGGCCAAACCTGAAGATAAAAAAATAGTTATTCTGATAGCCGCCTTTTTGGGAACAACACGGTTAATCGACAATCTGTACTTTGAACGCTAGATCTCTGAAGATATCTTCATATTTTCAGGCATTCTGCTAACCTAACATGGATATTGAAACTTCAAGGATTATTTCATGACGCTGACCGCTTTAACGACACATGCCGCACTTCTAAAACATGCCGAGCTAATGAAAACCGTGCACATGCGGGAGCTTTTCCATGCAGATAATCAAAGATTTTCACACTTCTCCTTGCAAGCCCCGCATATATTTCTGGATTACTCAAAAAACCGGATTACCGAAGAAACGCTGGATTTTCTTTTACAACTTGCTGATCAGGCCCAGCTTAACGATCAAATAGAAAGCCTGTTTACCGGCAAACCGTTTATGGGGGAGCCTCTCAATAACACAGAAAAACGTCCGGCCTTGCATACGGCTCTAAGACAGGTTATAGATTCTGATGCCGATGATATTATGCTAGGCAGCAGTAACATTTCGGAAGAAATCCGGGCCTGCCATAAAAAAATGGACGCTTTTTTAAGCCAGATTCATGCGCATACTTTTAAAGGCGCCAGAGGTAAATCCATTAATACCTTGGTCAGTATCGGTATCGGTGGTTCATTTCTCGGCCCTAAAATGGTGACAGATGCACTAGAGCCATATTCAAAACCGGGCTTCAAATGCCATTACGTCGCAAATATCGATAGTACCGATTTGCTGCAGACACTGGCGAAAATTGACCCAGACACAACCCTTTTTCTTATTCAATCCAAGTCATTTTCAACACTTGAAACCCTTGAAAATGCGCACGCTTTAATCGATCACTTAACTTCGTTAGGTTATCAGCAGTCAGAAATTTCCCAACACCTGGCTGCCGTATCGAGTAATGTAGATGCGGCGCGCGAATTCGGCATCTCATCCGACCTTATTTTTCCTATGTGGGACTGGGTAGGGGGGCGCTATTCCCTTTGGTCTGCGATTGGTTTACCAATCGCCTTTCAACTGGGTATGGACAATTACCTCGCGCTACTGGAAGGTGCACATCAGATGGATGATCACTTTCGGACTGCGCCTTTCAATCAAAACGCACCCGTTTTAATGGGCTTGATCGGTGTCTGGTACCATAATTATTTTTCTGCTATGAGTCACGCGATACTTCCTTATGATCAACATTTACTGACCTTTCCCGATCACTTGCAGCAACTGGATATGGAAAGTAACGGTAAGCATGTTTCTAGAAACGGGGAAGTACTTACTTACACTACAGGCCCCATTATTTGGGGAGGCATCGGCTGTAACGGGCAACATGCCTATCATCAGCTCCTGCATCAGGGAAGCCACTTGATTCCCTGCGATTTTATTGTCTGTGTGCATCAGGCCAAATCTGTCAGAGATCATCAAGCGCATCTCTACAGTAACTGCTTAAGTCAGTCACGTGCCTTGATGGCGGGTAAAACACGTTCCGAAGCCTATCTTGAATTAAAACAACAGGGGTTTTCAGACGATGACGCCGATATGCTGGCACCCCATAAAGAAAATAACGGAAACCAACCCAGTAATACACTGGTCATTGACAGCTTAACACCCTCTGCTCTGGGCGCGTTGACGGCTTTGTATGAACATAGAACCTTTGTACAAAGTGCCATTTGGGGTATCAACCCCTTTGATCAGTGGGGAGTTGAGCTTGGCAAAGTACTGGGCAAAGAGATTTACCAGGCATTAAAATCTTCACCATCCAATGAGCAATTTGATACATCTACCTTGGGTTTAATCGATCGTTACAAAGCCTGATGGGTACAAGCTTTCATTCTAAGGTCTACATCACTCGGCCAGCAAAATTCAACAGGCCAGAGCTTTTGTTTAAGGCAAATTTCGGGGCCCTTTTGCTCCCAGATTTCCAGGAAAGTCTGGCCGCTTTTAGGATCATAGAGGTCGGGAGCAATATCCA
>JBFHPN010000376.1:0-3360 GCA_041592735.1 Oleiphilaceae bacterium
AGTAAAGGTGAGGGCTTATCCGGAGAAGATTTCAGCACGATCAGTTATGACCAGGTAGAAGATCTGGCGAGTCGCTCCGTTGATTTCAAATATGCCATCACAGAGATTGGCCTGAGCTATGGAACCGGCACCGGTGTAAGCGGTACCAGTCTTAAAGCTGCCGAGGGATTTAATCCGGCCACTGATGCCACCCGCTTGATGAGTAATTTCCATGTGCAGGGTTATCTCGGCCCTCATGATCTGCACATCAGGGAATACGATAAAAATGGCGGCGCATTAGGTGATAATGGTATTACCTGGAATTCCTACTTTAAGGTGACCGATCTTGATGTCTATCTGGATATCAAGGGCGTGCAAATTTCCGATCTGCAAATTCATAATAACCGGGGGGATTTGTCCGGTTTAAATCTGGAAACCCAGGACAGCAGCCAAGGTAATTCATCCTTTGGGTTTGCGCACGCCCAGCGTGAAATTTATGCCATTGAAAATGCCGTCTTAGATATCTTTAATCGTGCTGATTCGGAGGATGATGAAGAAGATAAGAAAAAGAAGAAAAACGGTATTGCATTTAACACCCGTTTCAAAGGGGATATGGATATAAATCATATGTCTTTTGGTGATACAGGTGTCTCGATCGGGGAATACTATATTACCGATATGTACTTCAACAGCCGATTAACCATCCTGCATCGATGACCCTTTCAGGCGACCCAAGCGCTTACTCCGTCACAATTAATTACTAATTCTTACTTAGTAAATAATATTTAATTGAAATTGATTTTGCTCCTTATTGTACAAAGTATGAGCAGGAGTATAATCCGCTCGCTTGAGACATGCGCAAAAAAAGTTCTGAAATGGAACCTGCCTTTTTAAACGCATAACCCCTTATCTTTTTGTCGCTAATCGTTCTGCGTCAGTGATCGATGGAAAATTATGCCCCTTGTAAATAAATCCAGTGTTAAAAAACGTTTGTGCTACGGTGCGGATCGTTTATATATCCCATTATTGATTGTGTTGTTCGTAACGGTTGCCCTGATTCTCTATCGGCAACTAAATGCACCTGTGATACCGGATGAAGTTTCCGCACTTCATCAATGGTTGATTAAGGATGCACTTGCGTTTGTTCTGTTTGGGTTTGCATTGTTTTTATTGCTATGGCAAGTAAGCTTTGCTATTCGTTATAAGCCCTTCAAGCGTCTTCCTGAGTCAGAATTACCGACCTTAACGGTGGTTATCCCTGCCTTTAATGAAGGTAAACAGATTCTGGATACCGTTCGCAGCGTCATGGCCAGTGAATATCCTCATGAACTTTTGCAGGTTATTTGTATCGATGACGGATCGAAAGATGATACCTGGAAATGGATCAACGCGGCATACGAAGAATACCCATCTTGTCTGCATATTATTAAACAGCCTTACAATCAGGGTAAACGTTGTGCGCTGATGGCTGGCTTTGCAGAAGCCAAGGGAGATGTGATTGTCACACTGGATTCTGATTCGGAAGTATTGCCGGATACACTGGCAGAACTGGTGAGTCCTTTTGTTCGGGATGCGCGAGTCGGCTCGGTTGCAGGTAACGTGCGTGTGTTGAACCAGAATGAAGGTATGATTCCTAAAATGCTGGAAGTTTCTTTTACCAGCGCCTTTGATTATATTCGCGCCGGTCAAAGCGTCTATGGTGGTGTATTTTGCACACCTGGTGCCTTATCCGGGTATCGCAGATCAGTCTTGATGCCCTTGTTGGAAGAGTGGTCAGAACAAACATTCATGGGTAAACCTGCTACGATTGGTGAAGATCGTGCCCTGACTAACCTGGTATTGGCGTCCGGTAATCGCGTGGTCTATCAGCGTAATGCAGTAGTGATGACCAAGGTGCCTGTGCGCTATAACGGTTTGCGTAAAATGCTGACTCGTTGGGCGAGAAGTAATGTACGTGAAAGCCTGGTGATGTTTACCTTCGTGTTCAAGCACTTCAGACCTAGCGGAGAAGGTGCCAACTGGATACGTCTGTTTACCTTGACTCAGATTGTTCGCATGACTTTGTTTGAAGCATTAAAGTGCGCCTTGATATTGTCTCTGATACTGCACACCGATGAAGTATTATTTGCGGTTGCGCTGGGCTGCTTGTTTGCATCGATTATTCCAGGAAGTGTGTATTTAATTCGTCACCGCTCTTTGTTTGGCTTCCGTTGGGCAATACCGTTTTCATTCTTTTGGTTATTGTTCCTGGCCTGGATACCCTTCTGGGGTATGTTGACCGCCAGCAATTCCGGATGGTTGACAAGAGCCATTCCAGAGCAGAAGTCTGTAGCTGCACCTCAGGCGCTTCAGGATTCGGCATCCAATCTGCCGATTATTTAAGGCCTTCTTTAAGCCGGCAAGCATTAAATCTGCTTGCCGGTTTACATAGTAAATCTTCATTTACGTCCAGTACTGACTCATTTCCTGTCACTTTGCGTGGCTGAATAAACAAACCATTTCTTCTTCCACTAATCCGCTTTTTATTAATCTTCGTACATGAAAGCAAAGAGCTATTGAAGTTTACCTTTATAGCCTTATATTTCTCCTTAATTCCACACTAGAGAGTACAAAAATGATGCGTATTTTATTATTTCTGGCAACAAACCTGGCTGTTGTGCTGGTCGCCAGCGTGACCTTGAGCTTGCTGGGTGTGGGCAGTTATATGAATGCCCAGGGGCTTGATTACAATAACCTGCTGATTTTCTGCTTGATATTCGGCATGGTCGGTTCTGTTATCTCTTTGCTCTTGTCGAAGTTTATGGCAAAGCGCAGTATGGGTGTGCACATTATTACGCAGCCGCAAAATGCCGAGCAGCAATGGCTGTTCAATACTGTGCAGGAGCTTGCAAACAAGGCGGGAATTGGCATGCCTGAAGTGGGCGTCTTCAATAGCCCGCAAGCGAATGCGTTTGCTACCGGCTGGAACAAAAATAATGCCCTGGTAGCGGTGAGCACTGGCTTACTGAATAAAATGAATCGCGAGGAAGTGAAAGCCGTACTGGGTCATGAGATCGGACATGTCGCTAATGGTGATATGATAACCCTGACGCTCATCCAGGGTGTGGTCAATGCCTTTGTTATGTTCTTTGCCCGTATTATCGGTAACTTTGTGGATCGCGCTGTTTTTAAAAACGAGAATGGCCCGGGTATCGCTTTTTATATCACCACCTTTGTCGCTGAGATGATCTTGGGTATTCTGGCCAGTACCATTGTCTTCTGGTTCAGTCGACGACGTGAATATCGTGCAGACATAGCGGGTGCCGAACTGGTTAATCCGGCTGCCATGGTGAGTGCCCTGGCGCGCTTGAAGGCCGAATATGATCAGCCAAGTGCCATGCC
>JBFHPN010000377.1:0-3357 GCA_041592735.1 Oleiphilaceae bacterium
GCTGGCAAAATCAAAAGAAATAGCACAAAAATTATCAGACGTTTACGGTGAAGATAACCTCAGTATAAAAGATCTTGAAACCAGTATTGCCGGGCATGAACCGCTTGATCAAATTGAAATCATTATTGATGACGATGATGATATCGGCATTGATGATCTGCTCAGAGGCACCGATGAACCGCCAGCGATTCGTTTGGTTAATGCCATTATCATGGAAGCAATACGGCTCAAGGCAAGTGATATTCATATTCAGCCAAAAACCAATAAAATAGTGACGCGCTTTCGTATAGATGGTGTCTTGCAAGATAAGCTGCATATTCCAACAAACCTGCTGATGCCTTTGGTTTCCAGAATTAAAGTCATGGCAGAACTCGATATCACAGAACGACGTCATCCACAGGATGGTCGCATTACGGTGAAAACACCACTGAAAATTGTTGATCTGCGTATTTCATCTTTACCAACGATCAATGGTGAAAAGATCGTTATGCGGATTCTTGACCGTAACAGCAATATCCAGAAATTGTCAGATTTAGGATTCCATCAGGATCTTGAATCCAAGATAGATAATGTAGTGCAACGACCACAGGGCATTATTCTGGCGACCGGCCCTACTGGCAGCGGTAAGACCACCACACTTTATTCATTGATGCAGCATACGGCAACAGCTGAAAAAAATTACATTACCATTGAAGACCCGGTTGAATATTATTTTGAACAAGCGGGCCAGGTGATGATCAAAGAACGAATCGGCCTGGATTTCAATGCCGTGCTTCGGGCGGTACTACGTCAGGATCCCGATGTAATTCTCATTGGTGAGATAAGAGACCTTGAAACGGCAGAGGTCGCATTTCATGCCTCGTTAACCGGTCACCAGGTTTTTTCCACCCTGCACACAAATTCGACCATGGATACCTTGGCCAGGCTGCTTGATCTTGGCTTAAAGCCATATGTCATTGCCTCGGCGATTGAGGCCATCATTGCACAAAGGCTGGTGCGAAAAATTTGTCATTGGTGTAAGCAGGAACACCATCCGGAACCGGAAATAATCCACAAGCTCGGCTCGAAATTTACAGACCCGAGCTATGTTTTTTATGTGGGCGCAGGTTGTGATAAGTGTAACGGAACCGGTTTTCTGGGCAGAACGGCTATCTATGAAGTGTTAATACCCAGTGATGTGATGCGTCACGGCATCTCGACAAGTACGTCTATACTTAAATTAAAACAATTGGCTCAAAAAGAGGGCTTACACTTATTAATTGATGATGCCAAACTCAAGGCAATCAATGGTGATATACCTCTAAGTGAAATACTGCGCATACTTGGCCCACAAAATATATACCTTTAAGTTTTGGTGCCTTTTTAGAATGTTCAGCTAAAGTTGAATTAGGTGATAAAAATGCCCTACATAATTCAACAAAAATACAATGTCATTCATATCAATGGTATGAATTAATAACGAAACAAATTCGCTATTCTATTAAAAAGCAATAAGGTAAGGATTATGGATCATCAACCCATAATGAACTGGAATGCAGTGTATCAACTCTATGAGAGTGCAAAATTACTTTTTGCCTCGCCTGAAGATTCTGAAACGGCTCAGGAAATAGCCTCATTGTTGCAGCAAGGTTTAGCTGTCAGTAAAGCGTGTATTTTAATAAAGAACGAAAGCAATAATCTTGTGCATGGGGTGGACACACAAAAGATCATAGAATATTCGCCTGAGGATTTTCTGGACTGTATCCCGATGCTTTACAGTTCGATCTCATGTACGAATTTTTCCCAGGATGAAATTACAGCCTTACTTGAGGTGCTTAAAGAACCTGGTGGCGATATTCAAAGCGGATTATATTTTGCAGTGGAATGCGGTGATCAGTTTTCAATATTTTTTATCCTGCTTTCGAACGAAACATCCGATAAATTTAGTGCGACAAGGCTGCCCTCTCTTAATAATATTGAAGCCTTCATGGCAGATCTGGCTAAATCAACACGTACTCTGGTGTTTGGCAATGATCTGGACCAGCAATTAAAAGAACGTCAGAAGCGGCAAAATATCTGGTTGGAATCACTGGCTTGGTTGAACGATTTTGGTGCTCGCCAATTCACCGAAGAAGATTTGAATAAATTCTATAGCACAGCATCCTTTCAGTTGAAGCTGCTAGTTGAGGGTAGTTTGGATCTTGCTTTTCAGGTAACAGAAGATTCCTTTGACTTACGTGTTCTCAATGATACTGAAGTTGCACAATCTGCCTTCATCCAAAGCCTTCTCGCAACGTTTATCAGCGAGAAAACCTTTCAGGTAAATAAAATGATTCATGTCGGGCGAGAGCAGAACAGCATGCTTGAAGCGTCCGATTTAAGCGATGTGATGTTATTCCCCTTATTTTTTGGTGAAACTTTGAAAATGGTACTGTGTGTTGGCAAGCACACCGGCTTGTTTGATGAGCAGGAAAAAAGTGTCGCGCTGCTCTTTGCAGAGGGGGTTGGTCACATTCTGGAACGCTGGAATTTTCGTAAATCGATTGAATTACGAAATCAGTTGTTGCAAGAGGAAAAGTTACAACAGCAAAATTTGATCAGACAGCTTCAAAGTGCGCAGGATCAATTATTACAACAGGAAAAAATGGCATCAATCGGCCAGCTCGCCGCCGGTGTTGCACATGAAATCAATAATCCCGTGGGCTATGTAAATTCAAATATCAATTCCCTCGAAGGGTATTTGAATGACCTGTTTGATTTGGTCGAGGAATATGAAGCGCTTGAAGAAAAGATAGGTGTCGACACACCTGTTGTGCAGAAAATTCAAAAGATGAAAAAAGAAATCGATTTCGATTTTGTCAGAGATGATGTGCACGACCTGGTAAAAGAATCCAAAGAGGGTATTTTGCGGGTCAAGCAGATTGTTAAGGACTTAAAAGATTTCTCTCATGTTGATGAGGCTGAATGGCAATGGGCAGACCTGCAGGCAGGTATTAAAAGTACGCTCAATATTGTGCATAACGAAATTAAATACAAAGCAGAAGTCATACTCGACTTGAACGAAATCCCAGCGGTGGAGTGTGTGCCCTCGCAAATCAATCAGGTGGTGATGAATATGCTGGTGAATGCCAGCCACGCAATCGAAGAAAGAGGCACAATTACCGTGCACACTGAACAAGTGGATGACGATTGGGTGACAATCAGTGTTCAGGATACGGGAAAAGGCATCGCTGCGGAAAATATACCCAAGCTGTTTGATCCGTTTTTTACCACTAAACCGGTTGGTCAGGGTACCGGTTTGGGTTTGTCCCTTTCCTATTCAATTATTGAAAAACATGGTGGGGACATTCAGGTTGAATCAACGGTTGGTGTCGGTAC
>JBFHPN010000378.1:0-3348 GCA_041592735.1 Oleiphilaceae bacterium
CCGAAATCATCAATAGCTGTTTTAAAACCCAGGGCGTTATAGTATTCAACAACTCGCTTCACATGCGCGCTATCTTCTATTTTTTCAACTTCGGTAAACTCAAACATGATCTTTTCAGTCGGAAACGCATATTTTTTAGCGGCTTCCAGGGTTGTCCGGATACATCGTTCAGGCTGGTAAATCGCATTAGGCAAGAAATTAATGCTGAGCATGCTTTCAAGCTTCAACTTAGCCGCCAACGCAATGGCCTTCACCCGGCATAATTGATCAAACCTGTAACGATTTTCGTTATTTACTTTGGAAATAATTGAATACGCAGACTCATTATTCAAGCCTCTGACGAGCGCTTCATATCCAAACATTTCTTTTGTCTGGCAATTGATGATGGGCTGAAACGCCATAGTGAAGTCAAAATCTAAAG
The DNA here is from genome assembly GCA_041592735.1 of Oleiphilaceae bacterium. GTDB lineage: Bacteria > Pseudomonadota > Gammaproteobacteria > Pseudomonadales > Oleiphilaceae > PZPK01. Next base: position 422 of record JBFHPN010000378.1, read on the forward strand.
CGCCTTCTTCCTCGCAAGTTGGGCATGAAATGCGCTCGCAATCACTTTCTTTATTTTTCATTTTATAAAAACCAAAGGTTTATCCATAACATAAGGCTAGACCGAGATAGACCTCAAAACAAGCAGATTGCTGAGAATCGTTTTTTCGTGCGTCAGCGACAAGGCAAACCATAGCTTAGCTCTGACCTAACTTTTTTCTGACATACGTGCCCGGTGCATCACACAGTACCTCAAGAGCACCCTCTGCCGGATCACGGGCAACACGCTTTTTACCTTGATAGGCAGAAAGCCATTGCTGCCAATGCGGCCACCAGCTACCTTGATGATGCGCGGTATTGGCAAACCACTCATCGGCTGATTCTGCCAGTTTCTCATTGGTCCAATAAGAATATTTTTTCTTGTAGGGTGGATTAACAATTCCTGCAATATGCCCGGATTCGGCAAGCACAAACGTAGCATTTGATTTGCAAATTTTTGCACCCTCATAAGTGATTTTCCACTTTGCAATATGATCCTGATGTGCCGAAATAAAATACAAAGGCACTTCTATTTTACTGAGATCGATCTTGGTCCCGTTGACACTATAGGCACCCGGCTTTACCAATTGGTTGTCGAGATAAAATTTCTCCAACATATCATTATGACAAGCTGCTGTAATGTTAGTGCTATCAGAGTTCCAATAGAGCAAATCGAAAGGCATGGGCGATTCGCCTTTCAGGTAATTCTGAATATAGTAATTCCAGTAAAGCGAATTTTCGCGCAGTTTACTGAAAGACACGGCCATCACCCTGCCATCGAAGTAGCCCATTTGATTATTCTGGTGGACAATCGCCTTAATAATATGATCATCAATAAACACCCCAATATCACCCGGGTCCGAAAAGTCGGTTAATGTCGTCAGCAAGGTAGCGGCTTTTATCCGAGGCTTTAATCTTCGACCTGCCATATAGGCTAGCGTGGTCATTAAGAGGGTGCCACCGATACAGTAACCAACTGCGTTTACTTCTCGCTCACCGGTTTGTTTTTCTACCGCCTCAAGCGCCGGCAAAACACCTTCCGTCACATATCGGTCGAAACTTAGATGACGATGATCCGCTGTAGGATTTAACCAAGAAATCATGAACACGGTTTGCCCCTGTTCGACAGCCCAACGCACCAATGAATTCTTCTCGGACAGATCCAGAATATAAAATTTATTCACAAAGGGCGGAATAATAAGTAGCGGCGTTTCTGCGACCTCATCGGTCAGGGGGGCATATTGTATCAATTCAAATAATTCACAACGGTAAACCACTTTTCCGGGTGTAGTGGCAATATTTTCACCCAGCTGAAAGGCCTGATCATCGGTCATCGTAATTTTTAAGGTATCAGCGCTTTGTTCGAGATCCCTGACAAATCGCTCAAAGCCTTTCACCAGATTTGCACCTTTGGTCTTAACGGTAAGGCTGAGTAATTCGGGATTGGTCAAGATGTAATTAGATGGCGATGCTGCATTCAAGAGCTGACGCACAAAGAATTCTGCCCGGCGTCGTGTTTTGTCATCTAACCCGGGCACCTTTTGGATGCTCTCCAGCCAGGCTTTACCTGTCACCAGATAACTTTGTTTGATAAAATTGAACCAGGCATTATCTCGCCAACCTTCATCGGTAAAGCGGAAATCACCTCGTTCTGGTTCTATAACAGGTTCACTGTGCTTGCCAATTGCCTGAAGCAAAGACGACTTAATCACGCCCGCATAATCTTTCCCTAACTCAGCGACTTGCCTGCTGGATACCAATGGATGCTTAGCACATTCCTGGAAATACTTGAGGCATGACTCCATCGCATCTGTCGCCACAGCATGCATACTGGTATGTTCATTTTCGAGATAGTCATTAAGATGATTAATAATGCGCTGGCTATCCGAAAAACTCTTTTCAGTCATTTTCCAATAGGGATGATCAAAGGGATTGAAGGTCATGTGGGTACCCGTTATATATAAACACTAAAACGCCCTGTTATCCGATACTCAATGCAGAAGCCAAAGCCTGAGATAAGGTGATGCGAACAGGGCGAAACTCACTACTTATTTTTTTTCATTGGAAGGGGTTTTCTTCGCGGGAGCGTCTTCACTTTTTTCCGGTTTGGTGTTGAGTAAAAGCTCACTCACTTCATCTCGGAATTTCTCACCGGTTTCGATTAAACTCTTCATATCTTCCATTAATTGTTCATTCAGGGAAGTAAAGGCTTCAGTCTGGCCTTTTAAAAATTTTTGCAGCGTGTCGGTATCCCGTATTTCCGAAAGCGCCTTAAATTGAGCACTGGCGAACTCCGAATACTTTTTTGTGGAGGCCATTTGTGCGCTAAACGCTTCTTGCACAGAGCGGCTTAATAATTCATTGAATTTAGAAACGGGCTCGAAGGTTTCTTTGGTTTTTTGACTTAAGTCTTTTAAAAATTCGGTATTCACTTTTTCGCTCCTGATAAAGTAAAAAAAGAAGGGTCATTGATTGATTCATGACCTCTCGGCGATTGGTTCACTCGCCACACGTCGAATTATATTCATATTGCCTGGTTCATTTGTGACAAAATGCAATATAGATGATCTATATCATGCATTTAGTCTATGCTTTATCAAAATAACCCGATGACACTGCAATCTGGTTTGTCGGCCTCATGATGGTGCGCCAACAAACCGTAACAGCAACTGGAGATTGACACAGAGCAATGCGCGCCCTTCTGTTAAAACACCCGAATCAGCCCGAAACGCTGGCAATTCATGATGTGCCGCTGCCCGAACCCGAGCCAGGTCAAGTACGTGTTCGCTTTACGTCTATGGGAATGAACCGCGCTGATTTGCTTTATTGTCAGGGTCGCTACTTTTTCCCAACCATACCCTGTTCACGATTAGGCTTTGAAGGTGCCGGAGTCATTGACAAATTGGGTGA
>JBFHPN010000379.1:0-3343 GCA_041592735.1 Oleiphilaceae bacterium
GCTCCTTAATGCAGCGTGTTATTTGCTGGTCGTCCAGAGCAGATCAGTCCGGGTGGGTATCGGACTGTCCGGGTCGTCCCGGATGGATTCCTTTTAAGGGTCAATATAGCGTTTTATGTCTCAATCATAAAGCATGATACGTGCCAGGGGAGATCAAGACACTGGCTTGTCAATATGTCTGCCGAATCTGAATGTTGTGTTTCAAAAATTGAAGCGATTGTGGGCTGTTTTTTTGAGAAAGAGTTATCAGTGGTTGTATGTTGTTCAATTTTTTAAGGACAGGTGGTATTCATTCAGAGGTAACAAATTGTAAAATAGGTACGGTTAATTAGGTGTTGTTTGCCCCATGACAGCATAAATAGCGAATATGCCCATATAAATTGCGGGCAAGCCAAAAATATAAACAAGATAATACTATCAATGGAAATGAGTCATGGCAGAAGATAATATCAGTGAATTTCCTGGAAGAAGGCACTATTTAACGACTGTCGGTATTGAAGAGGTTGATGAAACCTGGGCGCTTAAGTTGTTGAATGAATGTGAATCCGAGGATACCTTTATCACGGTGAAACATCATGCTGATGACCCGAGTAAGTGTGGTGATGGGCATAAGCAGGTTTCGTCTGCATCCTTGTCGGCGATCGAAAATCAACAGCTTGCATTTGCTGAGAAGCAGCAAGCCATGCGTGAGCGTGAAGCTGCGTTGCAACAGCAGGTAAAATCGTCGTTTTCTCTATCTAGAATCAAGGCCTTATGGTCATAGAAAAAAGGCAACTCATCTGTAAAATACCGTTCCCTGAGATCCTATGGTTCAAGTCAAGCTTTTTCCTGGCCAATCCTTTTCCTGGCCAACCCTTCGTTCACTGAGCTTGTCGAAGTGGTTAAGAAACTAAAAGTTGTCTTACCTTCTAGCACAGGGCAAGTCGGCAGGTTCAGCACACACGCTCCAGGTTCTATATAGCTAAGGCCTGAACTGATACGCTTTAGTCAAACTTTGGGGGTCTTTTTTCCAGAAAGGCAGAGATGGCTTCTTCATGTGCCGCTGTATGATGAAGTGTTGCCTGGGTTTTGGCGCAAGCATCAAGCATCTCCTGGAGACTTAAGTCTTCACTCATGTTCAATAATCTTTTGGTTTCGCGCACTGCTTGGGGTGGATTGCCAGCGATTTGCTCGGCTATCTTGAAAGCTCTGGGGAGTAGTTCTTCAGCGCTTACGCGTTCGGATATAATCCCCCATTCAAGTGCCTGTTGGGCGTCAAGGGTCATTCCGGTCAGGGTCATGTGTGCCGCACGAGCTGCACCTATTTTCCTTGGCAAGAACCAGGCACCGCCATCCCCGGGAATAAGGCCCAGCTTGACAAAACTTTCTGCAAATCGAGCGTGTTCTGAAGCGATGCGGATATCGCACATCATGCTTAAATCGAAGCCCGCACCAATGGCTGCCCCATTAACAGCCGCTATCGCAGGCACCTCAAGTTTTTGCATTGCCAGTGGAATGCGTTGTATGCCTTTCTTGTAAGCCTCCCTGATTTCATCTTCCGAACCTGAAAACATATCAGTCTTTTGTTTCATGTCTTTGATGTTGCCGCCGGCACAAAAACTTTTTCCTGCGCCGGTAATAATCACCACGCGCACATCTTTATTGGCATTGGCTTGCTCACACATGCGCTCTAAGGCATTAATCATGGTTTCATGGGAGATCGCATTATGCAGGTCTGGTCGATTAAGTGTTACCAGCAGGATATGCTGGTTAAGGGTGCAGATTAGCTCACGCATGCCGTTTGTCTTTAATACTTAATGGATGCGGGGATTCAAGCAGATCAATGATATGTTTGGCCAGGCTTTCAGGCTTCACCGGTAAGGTTAACCAACCCGCCAGGATTTTGAGGTGTTTATCAGAATGATCTTCCGGTAAAGCATGAGGGTATTGGGCGCTAACCCCCAGGCAAATAGCGTTCTGTTGCAAAGGTGATTGACTGATCGTTGTTAACAAGTCGAGCTCTGCAACGCCACCCTTGCCATCAGGTTCCAGATTGATGATGATGGCGTCAAAGGCGCGATTCTGAAGGTACTCAAGTGCTATTTTTTGGCTGTTGGTCGTGAAGGCTGTACAGTCGCGTTTTTCGAGTGCGTCCACTATCCCATAAAAAATATCGATGCCATAGGTGCCGATGATCAGTATTTCTTTTGTATTTGCCATGAAGGTTACCTGTATGTGTAGGATATCGTGTAAATAGTAGTCTATGATGAACACGTTTGCGGGCTTTTTTGGTGAGGCCAGGTAAATTGAACTAAGCTTAAGGGCGGCCAACAGTTCTCAGCGCTGTTTTAGATAATGATTTCTGAGCTGCTGAGTTTCTGGCTGCCTCCCAACAACTAGTCAGCCTGTTAGATTGTTTAGTTTCCATACACTTAAGATCGGCTATGAACGCATTAAAGAATAAATTGGCTCCAGACTTCAGCGAAGGCGTTGATCGCAAGTTGTTGAAGCAGGTGCGCGATCGTTTTATGCGCGTCAATACCGATCGACTAGAAAAAACCTACGAAGGTTTATCGCATAAGCAGCAAGATATGTTGCGGGTTATCCCCTTGCTGTATCAGTTAAATCACCCTTTGATGCCTGGCTATATTTCCAGAGAAGTACCCTACGGTGTGTCAGGTTATGTGCCGGATAAACCCTGTTTGACCATGGCTAAATCCTTTAGTCAGGCATTTAGATACCAGGCAGATAAGCGACATAAAGCGCAAATTCATGCGCTTTATATGATGGGTAGCACCGGAACACTGGCTCATTCTGAACAAAGTGATGTGGATCTTTGGCTCTGTCATGCACCTGAACTGGATAAAAATGCAAGACAAATGCTCGCAGATAAAGCTGCGCGTATAGATGAATGGGCTAATAAGGGCGGCCTGGAATTGCATACCTTCCTTATGGATGCTGAACAATTTCGTTCAGGGGGGCTTTCCTCTCGGGTGGATAAAGAAAGTAGCGGTTCGGCACAACATTATTTATTGCTGGATGAGTTTTACCGCACCGCTATTTTACTCGCAGGTCGTTACCCCTTGTGGTGGCTGATTCCCCCTGATCTGGAATTAGATTATGAGAAGCTTACGCACTTATTATTGAGCCGGCGCTTTATCAAAGACACCGAGGTGATTGATTTTGGTTCGGCAGCGCTGATCCCCAAAAATGAATTGGTTGGGGCGGCATTATGGCAACTCTATAAAGGGATTGATTCACCCTACAAATCGGTGTTGAAGATATTGCTGGCGGAGGTGTATGCCCAGGAAATGCCGGCAAAACAAAGTTTGAGTCAGACCTTTAAGCAGGCCGTTTATGATGA
>JBFHPN010000380.1:0-3338 GCA_041592735.1 Oleiphilaceae bacterium
ATCGGCAATATCAATTTGGTATGATTTCTCGGCGAGAACTCCAAAAGCTGATCCATACTGCCTTGGTGATAGAGCGCAACAGAACAATTTTCAGAAGAAGTATCAAACGCCAGAATCGTGTTCATGAAAGGGGCCATTTGTCATTACGCAGAATGTTAGACTTGGGACAACAATTTAGCTGTTTTAAAGGATTGAACCCCACCGGTTACACGCTAAAAGCAGCCTAATGACCGGTAGGGCATTGTCAGAAATTGCCTGTTTTAATGATCAGCCATCAAGGCCGTTTACTATTTGGGCACGAATCTCAGCCATCTCTCCGACACCATTGACCTTAACATACTTAGGAGCATGCTCACCGCCTTTATTGGCCCAGCTTGAATAGTACTCAACCAAAGGTGACGTTTGTGAATGATACACAGTAAGCCGTTTACGCACGGTTTCTTCTTTATCATCTTCCCGCTGAATCAAGGACTCCCCTGTTTCATTATCCTTACCCGGTACGGTAGGTGGGTTATGCTCCACATGATAGATTCTGCCACTGGCCTCATGCACACGACGACCGCTCAAACGGCTGACGATTTCTTCATCAGGCACATCGATTTCAACAACCGCATCAATAAAAATCTGGCGTTTTTTCAGGGCTTCAGCTTGTGGAATAGTTCTTGGGAAGCCATCAAACAGATATCCCTTTTGGCAATCTTCTTTCTGAATCCGCTCTTCGATAAGCTCTATAATTGTCTCATCAGAGACCAGGCCACCGGAAGCCATGACTTCTTTCACTTTCAAACCCAATGGAGAACCCGCTTTTACAGCAGCACGCAGCATATCCCCAGTGGAAATCTGAGGGATACCATACTTTTCAGTTAAAAACTGGGCTTGTGTTCCCTTACCTGCGCCCGGCGCACCTAGTAAAATTAATTTCATATACGGATTGCTCCCAAAAATGTAATAACACGCAAAAATATCACTCTTTGCTGAAAAACCATTGTCGCCAAAGTCGCCAAATGAATGATACCGTGATGTTTTCAAGCAAGTTAGCTTATCTGATAAGCCCTTGCCATCACTTAAAATGCCTAAACAAAAGGCGGCATTATACGTCCAACGCTATCCAAGTGGAAGTGTACTTTTTATTCCCAAGGTAACAACTTGAAACCGGATGCGATTCGATTTTACGCCGCAATGTTGGCGATCAAGGCATCCAGACTATGACATTTCTCGAGACAGGTATCCATCAGTTGTTGCGCCTGATCCGCCTGGATACCCAATTTATCAAGAAGAGGCCCTGCCTCATAATTCACAGGCTCATCACCTATGCCTTGCTGAGACAAATAGTAATTGGCCAGCTGAACAAGATAAACATAGCTTTCGTGTGCGCCAGAATAACTATCCTGTGTATGCTTGGCTGCCACCATTATACTCGTCTCCGGCAAGCCCCACATCTTCAAAAGGCTGGCGCCAACTGAGCTGTGACCGAAAGAAATGAGTTCTTGCGCAGCACCCATACCAAACACCTGACCTTCCAGCTCCTGCAAACTCGCTTCGGGCTTATCCTCACGCAACCTGTTGAGCATATTGAATTCAGGCGGAAAAAGATGCCCAATCAATAGCAGACCAAAGTTATGCAGCAAACCGGCCAAATAAGCTTGCTTATCATCAATCATTAAATCCGGATTTGCCAATAAAGCCAGCGCCTGTGAAAGCACGCCGTTATATAAGGCATGTTGCCAAAAACGTGTTAATCCCAAAGGGCCATCCTGAGGAATACTAAAGGCTTTTGCGGCAGAAATACCCATGGCTAACTGGGCCACCCTATCAAACCCCAGCACTATATTGACAGCATCCTTAATGGAACTTAGCTCACCGCGATAATTGAACAAGGCCGAACGCGCGTAACGCATGACCTGAGCCGCAAGGCTGGGATCACGCTCTATTAATTCTGCTAACTGAAAGACACTTGAATCCGGGTCTGAGGTGAGATGCATAATTCTGACAGCCGTTTCCGGCATGGGCGGCAGTTGATGCAAGCGCTGCAACTTGCGGATTACCATATCCAGAGATACAGCTTTATTATGTTCATCAGGCGCAGGCAGCCTTTCAAGCGGCTCGGGCCAGATAGCAATATGCCCTTTAATAGCTCCTCGCATCGCCAAGCGAAATGAGGTGCCCGGGATCTTTAATAAGGTACTCGAACAGCCACTGGCGGAAAATACCATATCGTTTTCAAGCATGGCTGTATCAATGACAACCGGCAAACCATAAGCCATCGCCAAAGCAGGATATGCCCCGGGTTCACAATCCGAAAACAGGCGATTTGTCATCTCCTGTGAAAGCGTCTGAAAATTTCTGCCAAGCGTGGCATTCAAGACATCAAGATTCAAGTCTGCCAGAAAGGGGATCACAGCAACGGCCGGGCCATTGCGGTCTATAATCGCCACACACTTTGCGCACAATTCCGGTACCGCATTGGCTTGCTCAATTGCCTGGCCAAAATCCTGACTTCTGGGATGATGAACAGGCTGACATAGAATGCCTTTACGATTAATAAACTGGCTTAATTTGGCAGCAATTGGCACGTCTTTTTACTCTCTTAAGTGTGCACCTTTGGGCGGCTTGATTTTAAATAAACATCTGTATCATGAGTTTAGTCGCTTAGCATGATTCCGCTCGGAAAGAAGTCACATATCACCGCTAAGTTTCGCCCTATTTTGTAACAGCAAGTAAACGCATGTATCGTTCACCCCAAGAACAAAACAGGGCACACCCTGCCAGAGATTTACCTGAACCGAAGGTTTCAGGCTATCATCCGGTATTACGAATGCCTGCCGCTATCCCGGCCATGGTAACTTTTAATGCCATTTCAACACGGTTAGAGCGCCCTGGCACTGGCTCACCAGCATCATTCAACCGATCCCTGCGCAACAGCTCAGCCTGCAAATAATGCAGAGGATCTGTATAGGGGTTGCGAACGGTCAGCGAACTTTTAAGCTGCGGAGTGTCTTTTTGCAGCTCGGTTTGCTTTTTAACCTGATTCACCAGATTAATCATATCCAGATATCGATGTCGCAAAGTATGACCAAGCGGTTTAAGCGCTTCGGGCACAAGTAATTGATCGTAGTATCGTGCAATACGTGCATCGCCCTTTGCAACCACCATCTCAAGCATATCTATATGCGTCTTGAAAAAGGGCCATTCCTGGAACATCTCGTCTAAAATCGCCACCTCATCACCGGAAAGCACTTCTGCCAAGGCTTCGTCACTACCTAACCAAGCGGGAAGCATCAGTCGAATCTGCGTCCATGCAAAGATCCACGGAATCGCTCTTAAACTTTCAACACCGC
>JBFHPN010000381.1:0-3332 GCA_041592735.1 Oleiphilaceae bacterium
AGCAGCGCTTAGAGGGGGTGCTTTGCCATGTTGTGTTGAGTGAATCCCAGTACAAAACCTTTCCTGTTGAAAAACCTCAAGTTGAAGATGCAGAAGTGGCTGAAGCCGTTCGCTGGAAGATAAAAGATCTTCTGGACTATCCGGTGGATGATGCCGTGATTGATGTTTACGAATTCCCTAAAGATGCTTTGCGGGGGCGCCCGGAGCAAGTGAGTGTGGTCGCTTGTCGTTCTGCAGTTGTAAAAAATGCCGTAAGTCTGGTTGAACAAGCGGGTTTAAAACTCGATACCATTGATATCATCGATCTGGCCTTAAGAAATCTTTTGGCGCGTGATGAAGCTAATACTCAAAGGAATGCAATCTTATATTTAAGATCCGGTGGCGGTTTAATTGTTTTGACTAAAGGAAAAACCTTGTATTTTGCTAGGCACTTTGATTTTTCTCTGGAAGCATTAAATGATGTGCAGCAACAAGATAATGTTATTCAGCATCTTGCGCTCGAAGTTCAGCGTTCGTTCGATTATTTTGATAGCCAATTGGCGCAAGTGCCGCCAAAAGTGCTCTATCTGGTAGGGCCGACCCCACATTTACCTCTGGCCAATATGTTGGGGGGGAGTATCTCTGCCCAGGTGCAGATGTTTGACAGTGCCTTATGCTTTGGAGAACAGCGCAAGTTTACACAAGAAGAGATACTTGCATTTACCGCAATGGGTGCCGCTTTGAAAGAGGTGGCCCGCTAATGCAAAACATAAATCTCTATACTGATGCATTCAAGCCAGCGAAGGTAAAACTACCTTTAGAGCAAATCATAATTTTTCCTGTGTTATTAATTTTTGTGCTGGTCGGCGTTACCTTTCTGATGAGCAACTATCTACAGACTAAAGAGGATAAACTGGCAGAGTTGCTTACCAAGAATAAAGACATGAGTGATCGTTTAGCGGTATTAAAAGCCAAAGCCGAAAAGCTCCGCCCTGATGATGCGTTAATAGCATCGAATAAGCGTTTGCAACAAACCTTGGAGGCACGTAAGTCAATGCTCTCTACCCTGGACAAGGTTGTCCTTGAAGAGTCCGCGGGCTTTTCTTCTGCAATGATCGCATTGGCTAGACAGCATCAGCAGGGTTTATGGTTAACGCGAATTCAATTGGGAGGCGACACACGTCAACTTTCATTACAAGGCATTACCACCAAGGCTGAATTAGTGCCCGTGTACCTTCAAAATCTCAGACAGGAGCCCAGTTTTAAAGGGCGACACTTTACCATGTTTGAATTGAGAGAAAATGAAACTCAAGCTAGCTGGCTGGATTTCACCTTGATGACCGAGGAGCAAAATAACCAGGCTGTTCAGCTTCAGTCTGTCGCGTCAATGGCGAACGCTTCCAGACAGCCATCCCTATCAAATAGCACGGCGGATTCAAAATGAAGTTTGCTAAATGGCAGGAATTAAAAGATAAAACCGCTGCGTTATCTCTGCGTGAACGTGTTATTTTGTTGTCTGCGGCCATGATATGTGTAGGGTTTATCTGGGCGCAATTTTATTTTCTGGGGTTTGAGAAAAAACTCAAACGGGTTAATCATGAAACGCAGCAACAGCAGCTGGAAAGTGCTGACAAGGCCGAACAGCTTAGTGTGGTACTCACGAAATTAGCTGATGACCCTAATGCCTTGTTGCGTGATGAACATCAGCAGCTTCAGGGAAAGCTGGATGAACTGAAAGCTGATATTGAGCAGCGCTTGAGTAATTTAATTGAGCCTGAGCTGATGGCGGATGTTATGAAATCAGTGTTGTCAGATTATAAAGGCTTGCGTTTGCTTAATGCTAAAAATCTTCCCGTGGTGCCCTTAAAGATTGAATCAAATAACATCGCTAAAAATAAAAAGGATCAAGTTGAAGAGCAGGCAGTATTGTTTTCTCATGGTTTCCAAATGGAGCTGGAAGGAGATTATTTCCAGGCCTTGTCGTTTATGCAGAAACTGGAACAAATGAAAGGGTTTTATTGGACGCAATTCAATTATGAAGTAAAGACCTATCCAAAAGCGAGAATCATCATACAGCTCAGTACCCTGAGCCTTGAGGAGGGATGGATTGGTGTCTAAATTGTGCTATCTCGTTGCATTCATCGTTTTCATGCTTCCCTTAACCTCTGTCCATGCGGCGAATGAGTATCAAATGCCGGACGGTGAGCGTTTACAGGATCCTACACGCCCATCAAGTTGGCAAAAACACTATGTGCCAGCGACAGGCGGAACGAAAGTCAGTACCAGTTTCAAATTGAACTATATTGTTAGCAATGGAAACGAGCGCCGTGCCATGATCAATGGCAAAAAAGTGGTGGCAGGAGATGTCGTCTCTGGTGCGCGGGTTATCAGTATTACTCAAGATAAGGTCGTGTTGTCCTATGAAGGTAAAACACGAGTATTGCGCGTACATAACGTGCAGGGTATCCGGCGCAATAGCGATACTTAGTTGCAGCGAAGAACACCTGGAAGCTCAACTCTTAAGGATGAGAAGTAATTGAAAGTAATATTAATGTCGAAAGATCCGGCGTTTGGTCGAATCCTAAAAAAAGTGAGTGAAGCATGGTTTATCGTCTCCATGGTATGAAAAAAATCGCCTTGATGTCTTTTTTGATGCTTAGTGGTTGTGCACATCAGAATGCCTTGATGCAATCTCCCAGTGCAAATAGTACTGACGGGATCGATGAAATTAATGCAGTGCTTGATGACGTGTTGGCCCCTGAGTCTGTCTCAGGTCTGGTGCAGATTCCGGATAATGTCATGAGCGCACTAACGCCCGGTACCTTGCTGGTGCCTAACTCAAAATATGTACCTGAGCCTCGCCTGGATCTGGCAGTTAAAGATGTGCCTGCCCGGGATTTTTTTGCCGAGCTGGTAACGGGTACAACGTATAATATGTTAGTGGATCCGTCGATCACAGGCACTATTAGCCTGAATCTAAAAGATGTCAGTATTGATGAAATATTGGAAATCACCCAGCGCTTGTATGGTTATGAATATGAGCGTAAAGGCCGGATGATTCATGTAACAGCACCGGGTTTAAGAACGCACATATTTTCAATCAATTACCTCAATGTAGAGCGCGAGGGTGACTCTGAAACGCGCGTCAGTTCAGGGCAAATTACCCAAAATAGCAGTGGTGGGGAATCAGATTCCTCCGCAACAAGGACTGTTGGGTCAGGCACACGAATCACCACTAAAAACAAACACCGTTTCTGGGAATCACTTACCCAAACTTTGCAATTAATAGTGGGTGATAAAGAAGGTCATTCCGTGATTATCACACCAAGCACGGGCATGGCTGTTGTCAGGGC
>JBFHPN010000382.1:0-3329 GCA_041592735.1 Oleiphilaceae bacterium
AGGGCGGCCATGCCGTGCACCATCGACCAGGCACCCAGTGCTTGAGCCTTTACTTTCAATGGGGGCAAGCCGGTTTGCGAAAAAGCCGTTTCCAGGAGTACAATGGGTTTTTTTGAGCTGGCTTGCAATTCGGGTGAAAGTGTTTGTTTGTTCGACGTGGCTTCAGATTGCAGCGAGTTTTGCGTGATCACACGTCGACCGGTATTTTCTACCTGACCCAGCATTAAGCGGTAAAGTTGGGGTTGAGCTAGCGCGAATTCGATATAGCTTGCCCCATAAGACAAGATGAGCGCACCAGCTTTGTTGATCCCTTCACTGTTCTTTCACATCCTCTCGGTCAATGTTTCAAAACCGGATGCCGCCACTTCTTCAAACAAGGCCTTTTTATTTTTGAAATGTGCATAAGGTGCCATATGTGAAACGCCGGCTTCGGCAGCGATGGCACGCAGTGAAAGCGCTTCGGCACCTCGTTCATTCAGGATCTTATGAGACGCGGAAATTAAGGCTTTTTTTAAGTCGCCGTGATGGTAGGCATGGCTGGGCAAGAGGTGCATCTCACATTGATACGGTTGTCGTAAGGTTTTCTGCGATGATGATAACCTTATTAGTTACTTAATATAAGGGGGTAAAATAGCCCTAGAAGTCTTTAGAGCCAGTAAGTTTTTACACGTTTTCACAATCTCTGCACATGCTCTAACATAAGTCGCATTGAGCCTTACGTTGTTCTCATTTACATTGTGAATACGTTCTCGCTCTAGATATAGCGACCTCGTTTCCCAGATACTCAATTTAGTTCGATGCTGTATCCGACTATGCATTATGACTATCAATAAATGGAAACACTATGAAAAAACATCACGCACTCAGTGCCGCTTGCTTTATTTCCAGTTTATCCTTGGCTTATGCCCCTGATGTGTTGGCAGACCTGCAGTTTATCAAAGCCGGTTTTAGTATTGGTACGGTACATGATGAACATATCGAATTTTTCGATCGGGATAATGACCAGCTTCTGGATGCCATAACCTATGGTGCGAGTCAGGCGAGCTTGTTTGAGGCGCGTGAAAACGGTTATGCCATCGCCTCCCAGGAAGCGTTCAACAATAATGGCCTGCATACCAGCAAATATATTACCGTTGAGGATATGAACGGAGATGGCTATACGGATCTGATTACCTATCCTTTCAGGGTCTTGATCAATAATCAACAAGGGCACTTTACGGCGATTCCCAGCTGGCACCCTTTTTCCAAGAGTGGTGATTACTTCAAGTTGCAAAAAACCGATCTGGATCAGAATGGTCAGGTTGATCTGTTTCTAACGGCAGCGAATCGTTCCAATGGCTCTTTTTCGGGCGATACCGTGCTGCTAATGAATGTCAGATATGACCCTCAGGCGCCTAATTCCGGCTATTTTGCTTACGATTATCAGGTGAATTACAGTCCGAATTCGCCACCGCTTTTGGGTAATATCACGAGTATGAAGCCAAATGGCGTGGCCATCGGTGATTTAAATAATGATGGCATGCCTGATGTGATATTTATAAATTCAGACAGAGGCAAATTGAGGAGCTCGACAAGCTCAATCACACTAAATAATGGTTCAGGCAGTCTGGTTTTTAGCCAGGCGATTTCCGCAGCGGAAGATATCGCGATAGGGGATTTGGATAATGATGGCGATCTGGATCTTTATCTGGCCAGAAGCGGCTTTCAAGCGGATGAAGTCTGGTTTAATGATGGGCAGGGTATCTTTACAAAATCCGGGCAATATTTAGGCAGTGATGACAGTATTAATGCCGCCATGGCAGACATGGATGGCGATGGTGATCTGGATGTTGTGGCCACTAGTCATAATGACTCCCAGAACCATCCTCACCGAATCTGGCTGAATAACGGTAATGGACAATTCAATGATACCCCGATAAATGTCGGATCCGGGTTGAAAACTGAGACGCTGAAATTGATTGATCTTGACCGTGATGGTGATACCGATATCGTTACTTTGGGGGGGCGTGGCTACCATCCTTATCAAAGTGGCTTGTTTCTCTCGACGAATGAAATCTGGCTGAATCAATTGATCACGCAAGAACCTGCCCTGGGTTTTGCGGACGGCATAGCGCACTGCCAGAATAATCCTCAGGATTATGGTTTATTTACCCAGATACAATTGGAAGAAGCGATTGATTATGCTTTTTCTGAGGGTGTACTGGCGTGCCAGTCAGAACCAAATAACTATGGCCTGTTCACGCAGGCGGAGCTGGATGCGAGTTATCAATCCGGCTTGCGAGAAGGTCAATTATCTTGCCAGGCAGATCCGGGTAGTTGTCAGTTATTTACCCAAAATGATCTGGATCAGGCGTTTATCAACGGTTTTTCCCAGGGTGAGTTAAACGGCATCCTGAAAGGCAAACAGTCCTGTATTGATGAGCCCTTCTTGTGTGGCTTGTATGACCTGAATGCGCTTGAAGAAGCCAGCGCGAAGGGTTACCAGGCGGGTGTGTTAAGTGGGCAGCAGGCTTGTATCGATGAGCCCGCATCATGTGGCCTGTATGATCTTGCTGCACTGACCAAAGCAACGGAGGATGCGTACAATAACGGCCTTATTCAGGGTAAACAAATATGTATTGATGAACCTGAAGATTGTGGCCTGTATGACGAAGAAGATGTTGAGCTGACAATTGAGGAGATCGTGCTGCAAATAGTCAATGAGCTGCCAAAAGGCCAAATCAAGTCTGTTTGCAAGAAACAACCTGACTCACTGCTTTGCATGTTCAATGACGAGCAAGAAAAACCAAAGAAAAAACATAAAAAGAAACGCAAGAAAAAGCAGGATAAAAAACAAGACTAATACTATCTGATACGGATCTGGGTACTTATCCCGGATCCACCTTTAGAGGCTATAACGTTCTCTGTCTGAATCTACCAAATTGCGTCTTTCCCGGGGCAGGAAGCTAGTGTCGTTCGATAAAAAAACATGCAGCTCTTTCAAAATAAGCTAGCCTTTTAAGATATGCCATTCATATGGCTAAACTCTTCGCGTTCAGGGTTATTCCTGTTTATGACTACCCTTAAAACAAGCCAGATAGTGTCTTACTTGTTAACTATCCTGTTATTGGCAGTTGTTTATGCCATGGTGGGGCGTTTGGCACTGTTACTTGCAATACCTCCCGGCTATGTGACGGCTATTTTTCCATCTGCCGGTATTGCTGTGGCAACACTACTGATATGGGGTTGGCGTTTGGCCCCCGGTGTGTTTCTGGGGTCTTTGACGCTTAATCTTTGGGTGAGCCTTGAACAAGGTGTCATCGACTCGACAGGCCTTAGTGTGGCCTTAT
>JBFHPN010000383.1:0-3321 GCA_041592735.1 Oleiphilaceae bacterium
GGAGCAAGGCTATGTGCATCTGTTAGTGCTTGTTATAGCTATAGCTCTATCCCTTATTTCGGCCGTAATATTACGCGGCTGGTTTAATCGTAATTTATTGAAAAAATTACAAAAGCAGGTAGAGGAAAGAACGCGGGAATTAAATGAAACTAATGTTTTGTTTGAATCCGTTCTGTCTTCGGCTCGTTCCTTTGCGATTATCGCCATGGATAAAGAGGGCACGATACGCTTGTTCAATACAGGTGCAGAAATGCTGCTGGGTTATCAGAGCACTGAGCTTGAGGGGCAGGAAAATTTTTCTATTGTTCTGCAAGAGGCGCGAAATGCTGATTATCTCCTTAGTCTTCTTGATGAGGGCACACCTTATATTGTTCAGGAGATAGCGTATAAAACCAAAAATAATCAGTCTCTTAATGTGCAGGTTGTGTTGAGCGCCATTCGAAATGATCAGGATATCATCGCGGGGTACCTTGCCATTGCAGAAGATATTTCCGAACGCAAACGCATCGAACGAATGAAGAATGAATTTATCTCTACGGTTAGTCATGAACTGCGCACACCGCTTACGGCAATATCAGGTGCCCTGGGGCTTATGAAAGGCGGGGTCGTGGGTAACTTGCCCGAAGCGCTATCAAAGCTGCTGGATGTAGCTTATAAAAATAGCCAGCGATTGAATATGCTGATCAACGATATCCTCGATATGGAGAAATTGCTTGCGGGTAAAATGCAGTTTGATATCCAGGCCTATGAGGTAAAAACATTGCTCGAATCTGTCTTGGAAACTAATCAGATTTATGCCGGTCAATTTAATGTTCAATTAATCTTGACCGAGGTGCCCGAAAACTTAAAGGTGCTTACCGATGAAACGCGTTTTGCACAAATTATGGCAAACCTGTTATCTAATGCAGCGAAATACTCACCAGAAGGTGGCCAGGTGCTGATCAGTGCGCTTGAGCAAGAGCATGCCGTTGTTATCTCGGTCACTGACCGTGGGCCTGGTATACCTGAATCTTTTCATGCACATATATTTCAAAAGTTTGCCCAGGCCGATTCAAGTGATACACGCCAGAAAGGTGGTTCCGGTCTTGGGCTGGCGATCACCAGAGAACTGGTTGAACGTATGAATGGTGAAGTAGGCTTTGAAACGACAGAGGAGTCAACCACATTTTTCTTCTCTTTGCCTAAAGGCCCGGTTGATGCTGGAAGATAACAGTATGAATACCTATAACACCCGCTAAAAAAGCTTTAGCGAGAATAAAAACCACTTCCTGACGGAAAGTATAAAGATGTTTAACCGACATAAACTGCTCTCTCGCGGGCAGCACATATCGATCACTCTGCTGTTATCAATGCTTGCTTTGGCAGGTAATTATTTCAGCTTACCCCTGTTTTTCGGTGTGGATTTCATCTTTGGTTCTATCGCTGTGATGCTCTCTGTCGCACTCTCAGGCTTGCCTTATGCCTTGTTTGTTGCTTTAGCTGGCGGTATATACACCCTGGTGCTTTGGGGGCATCCCTATGCCCTGATTATTTTTGCCTGTGAGGCGGTTTTTGTTAGCTGGTTCTATGCGCGTAAATCACAGAATCTGGTTATCCTGGATGTGTTTTTCTGGATCTGTATTGGTGTGCCCCTGGTGTTGCTGTTTTACCGTGGATTTATTGGTATGGCATGGGAACCGGCCATTCTGATTGCCTTAAAACAGCCATTAAATGGCTTAATGAACACCGTTATTGCAAGTGTTGCATTGTTGTTATTGTCAACAAAACGACAACAAACAGAGCATAGCCCATCGAGTAAACCCAAATTGGGGGATGTATTGTTTTTTGGCTTTCTAAGTCTGACGCTGCTCGCGAGTTTTATCTCGATTACCTATCACAGCCATTCCCAGAAAAGTATTCAAGAAACCTTTATGTTCGAACGTTTAAGTTTTCGGGCGACAGAACTGCTGGATAACCTGCAAAGAGCCTATAGCGATAAAGGCCTTCAGTATGGTTTTAACCTGGATAGTATTTATATCTATGATGACGCTGGTGTTGCATTTATCGCATCAGATGGGCGGGTGGCAGCAACAAAAGGAAATCTGAAAAGTCTCAATAAGCCATTCGTCGGTGAAAACATTTACTTATCAGATAATTTCTATATTTGGTTGCCAGAAGGTGATCAACCTTTGATGCAGCGTTGGAAACAAGGTCGCTATGCCTATCATATCAAGCTCGGGGCGGTGCCTTCCGTCGAATCACTTGTTGTGGAGTTGCCCGCCTTACCCTTGGTGCAGAAACTCAATGAGGACCGTATCTCTTTATTTGTGTTATTGGCCTTTTTGTTTTGCCTGGCCATCGTGACGAGCTATCTGTTAAGTCGTTGGATCAGCTTGCCGCTCATTGCGCTCGATCGCTCGACCAAAGAGATCGCCTCACAGATTGCTTCTGGTGGCAAACCCCAAATACCTGTTTCCCGTTTTCACGAGTATCAGAGTCTGGGTAATACGATTCAGTTGATGAGCGATACCTTGGTGATAAATTTTGATGAGTTGAATCAGAACCAGCAAAAACTGACCAGAAAAGTTGAACAGCGAACCCAAGACTACTCCGATCAGGTGAGTCGCACTCAAGCCATTCTGGATAATATCCTGGATGGCATTATCACTATTGATGAACAAGGTATCATTCAATCTGTTAATCCGGCTGTACGCAGGTGTTTTCAGCTTCATGATGACCAGTTGTTGGGTAAAAATATTGGTGTATTGCTGCCAGAGGATCAGCCATACAATTATCAGGAAATGTTGGATAACTTTCTTACATCCAGGCAGCAATCTGGGATTGGTATTGGCAAAGAGGCCACAGGTAAGCGTGCAGATGGCAGTACTTTCCCTATGGATCTGGCCATTTCTGAACTACATCTAAATGATAAAACCTTATATATCGCAATGGTTCGCGATATATCAGAAAGAAAGCGTATTGAACGGATGAAAAATGAATTTATTTCTACCGTGAGCCATGAACTGCGAACGCCCTTAACGGCGATATCCGGTGCACTTGGCTTGATTAATGGTGGCGCTGCAGGTGAGGTGCCTGAGCCTTTGGCAAATATGCTTGAATTGGCTTTGAATAATAGCCAGCGTCTTAATTTATTGATAAACGACCTGTTGGATATGGAGAAGTTGCTGGCAGGAAAAATGCGTCTGGATATCAAGGCGCTCCCTGCGAAAGATATACTGGAAACCGCACTCGCTAATAATCATGCTTACGCCCGGCAGTTTGATGTCCGGCTGGTATTGGGTGATATTCCGGAAGGCTTGCAGGTATTGGCAGATGAAGCCC
>JBFHPN010000384.1:0-3321 GCA_041592735.1 Oleiphilaceae bacterium
AAAGAAATAAAATTCAAAGCATTTCTGGATTATGCCACCCACCTCGGCGCCGACTTTATCGCTACCGGTCATTATGTTCGCCGACATGATGAAGACGGCCAGACCTATCTCCTGAAAGGAAAGGATAACAATAAAGATCAAAGCTATTTTTTACATGCAGTACAGCAAAACAAACTAGCCAAGACCTTATTTCCAGTCGGTGAACTTGAAAAACCAGCGGTTAGAGCGCTTGCAGAAAAATATCAGTTGATTACCCATGATAAAAAAGACAGTACCGGCATCTGCTTTATTGGCGAACGAAAATTCTCTGACTTCCTGAAACAATACTTACCCGCCCAGCCCGGCAACATAGAAACCCCTACAGGCGATGTGATAGGCCAACATCACGGCCTGATGTACCATACCATTGGACAACGGCAAGGTCTGGGCATTGGCGGTCTGAAAAATTATGATGAATCTCCCTGGTATGTGGCCAAGAAAGATCTGGAACGAAACACCCTGATTGTTGTTCAGGGCACCAACCACCCACTCCTGTTCAGCCAGCAATTGCTTGCCATTCAGCCCGACTGGATTAATTCAGCCCCCGACTTTCCGCTTAACTGTAAAGCCAAAGTGCGCTATCGCCAGGCCGATCAAGCTTGCCAGGTGCAGCTCATCCAAGATGCCGGGGCAGGCGAATCTCAATTAAAACTGCAGGTAACGTTCGAGAAGCCGCAACGTGCGGTTACCCCTGGCCAATCGATTGTTTTTTATCAGGATGAACGCTGTCTTGGTGGCGCAATTATTGAAAAAACGCTATAACAGGCATAGCATTAATTTTTACTTCAGGCTTTGACCATCATGAACCAGACCCAACAACAAGTGATTGCGCTCGCTGGACTTTTCCAAGCCATGGAAGCCGTTGACCACATAGCACAAACGGGTCGTTGCAATGAAGCGATACTTGAAACCGCCATTAAAAGCCTCTTTGTGACCGATCCGGACACAGCCTTATCTGTTTATGGCCAACTGATTGATATTAAACCCGGCCTGCAATTGCTTGAATCCTTATTAACCGATAATGCGAACAACAAGCAATTAAACTATGTTCGTTACGCACTGGCTATCGTGCAGATTGAACGCAAGCTTGCACAACAGCCCGAGATGCTATCGACCATCAGCCGCCGCCTTGAGCACACTGAAAATCAGGTCAATCATTTTGGCCTGTCTCATGAAAATGTGTTTTCAGGTATCGCCTCGATTTACTCAGACACGATCAGTACATTTTCTTTGCGCGTACATATTTCAGGCCAGGAGCAACACCTGAAAATCAGCCAAAATGCGGATAAGATACGCAGCCTGCTGTTAACCGGCATTCGTTCAGCCATCCTTTGGCGCCAGGTAAAAGGGCATCGCTGGCATTTTATCTTTAAACGTAAAGCACTGCTGAATGAAACGCGCTTCTTATTATCAAGCATCAGCGAGCAGTTTCACTGATACTGCCGTTCCCGAACAAAAACACGCCAAAAAAATTCAAGAACCCTTCAACTTAGTGTATTATTAGCGCCCGTTTTTTAACCAGCATTGAACGCTTCCTTCACTGGAAAATGATCAATGGCGACAGAAATTGAGAACACGAATGCAACTATCTTCCCTCACTGCTGTATCCCCTATTGATGGCCGTTATGGCTCAAAAGTCATTGAACTACGCGATATTTTCAGCGAATACGGGCTGATTAAATACCGCGTTGAAGTTGAAATTCGCTGGTTACAAAAGTTGGCAGCGCATCCGGAAATTACCGAGCTGAAGGCTTTTTCGACTGAAGCCAACGCGTTTCTTGATGAGATCGTCACTAACTTTTCACTTGCAGATGCAGAGCGAGTCAAAGAGATTGAGCGCACCACCAATCATGATGTAAAAGCCGTTGAATATCTGCTCAAGGAAAAATTCGTTGCAGCAAGAGAACGCTTCCCTGAATTGGAAGCAGATGCCGAGTTTGTTCACTTTGCCTGCACCTCGGAAGATATCAACAACCTGTCACATGGTTTAATGCTGACTAACGGTCTGAATAAGAGCCTGCTACCCAATATGCAAAGTGTGATCGATAAACTCGAATCACTCGCGCTTGAGTTTGCGGAAGTCCCCATGTTGTGTCGCACCCATGGCCAAACTGCCTCACCCTCAACCATGGGCAAGGAGTTTGCAAATGTCGTTGCACGTCTTCGCCGACAACTAGAGCAAATCAAGAAGGTTGAAATCCTGGGTAAAATCAACGGCGCAGTGGGCAACTACAATGCTCACCTCTCGGCTTACCCACAGATAGACTGGGTTGCGAATGCCAAAGATTTTATTGAATCACTGGGCTTAAGCTTCAACCCTTACACCACCCAGATCGAACCGCACGATTATATCGCTGAACTATTTAACGCCATTACCCGTTTCAACACTATCCTCATCGATCTCGACAGGGACATATGGGGCTATATTTCAATGGGCTATTTCAAACAAAAAACAATAGCTGGCGAAGTGGGCTCGTCCACCATGCCTCACAAAGTCAATCCGATTGATTTTGAAAACTCTGAGGGTAATCTGGGTCTGGCCAATGCCATTCTGGCGCATTTAGCCGAGAAACTGCCTATTTCAAGATGGCAACGTGACCTGACGGATTCAACCGTTTTAAGAAATCTGGGCGTCGGGCTTGCACACAGCCTTATAGCCTATCAAGCCACACTCAAGGGCCTAAACAAACTTGAAATCAACCCTGTTAAGCTGGCAGCAGATCTGGATAACGCCTGGGAAATCATGGCCGAACCAATCCAGACAGTGATGCGCCGCTACAAGGTTGAGCAACCCTATGAAAAGCTTAAAGCGCTTACTCGCGGGCAAACCATGAACAAAGAAACGATACAGAACTTTGTGTCGTCTTTAGACATTCCCGAGCAAGCGAAAAAAGAATTGTTGAACCTGAGCCCTTCCAGCTATATTGGCAACGCAATTCAACAAGCAAAACAAATAAAAAACTAGACCAAGAAACGGGGCGCCTAGCGCGCCCTAGTAACAGTCCTCTTCAAATATAAGCGCGCCTGTTGCAATCAGTTTTTCAAGACATCTGAGCTGTGTCAGCTCCTTCAAATACACCTTCAACATACCCTCATCAAAATACGCTGCATCACAAAGCATGACAGCCATCGATAAGGAACAAGGGTAAGACTCTCCATTGACAAACAGACTCACCGAGTTGTTTTCATCCGTTGAAACATCTGCCTTCCGAACGTAGGCAAAACGAGAACCTGGCTGCTTAATCAATACCTCTCCTGCAGCCAGACGGACCTGGTAATCTT
>JBFHPN010000385.1:0-3316 GCA_041592735.1 Oleiphilaceae bacterium
ACTTCGATAGCTATGCCGCACATCGCTTCGCATAAATTACAGGTACGAAAATGTGTAAATGAGTGTGTGGTATCCATGATTCGTCCCTAGACCTAATTTTAATGAGTAGAGTCATTTTGTTATTGTTTTAGTTATTTTTTAGAAGCGTTTTGAATTAGTAATGCTGGAGGCTTCAAATAAAAAAAGATTGATTATATTCAGGATATATTTATGAAGTCCATCCTGATTGCCGATACATTCCATGACGATTTATAAAGGTTTGCTATCAGAAAAGACTTATATTCTGCCTTCAGCATAAAATCTGAAAAAATTGAAAGCATCCTCTGATGCACTTTTGAAAAAAATACCCAAGGTAAAATCTGCTTTTGCAATGGAGCTGCGTTTTACTTCGCCAATAACCTTGTAGCTGACTTTCTTTCCTTTATAAAAAGTATGAATATTTAATAGAATTGGCTCGCCGATCTTGATGTCAACCGGGCTTGAGATGGATGCACCACGCTCGGAAATATCCAGTGTCATACTCTCAATGACATACTTATCCCGTGTATTAACCGTAACATGCCAGCGAGCCGATCGACGCACATATTGCCGTCTTTCCTGGCCTTTTAGTGTGGTGTAGGCATCAGGCTTATTTTCATCGTTTTGATTGGCCTGGCTGGTTATGAGTTTGTAATCACTGGGCATTGCGTTTCCTTGGGAACCTGAACATGATCAGAAGCAATAGCTATGAATCTTAGTTTGGCATAAACCGACTATCGTTTTCACTTCCACGAATAAAGTAAGGTATTCATCGTATAGAGTATAGCGCTTCTGTCTGTAAAAAGGTGCAAAAAAAATGCCCTCAACAATGAGGGCATTTTAGGGTTCAGGCAAGGAGTATTGCCAAATTCTAAGTGAGATTAGTCACGTGTAAACTCAGGATAAGCTTCCATACCACATTCTGAGATATCCACACCTTCGTACTCTTCTTCTTCAGAGACACGGATGCCCATAACCGCTTTGATGATGCTCCACACGATCAGGCTGGTCACAAATACCCAAATAAAGATGGTTAAGGCACCGACTAACTGACCAGAGAAGGTTGCATCTGCATCTGAAAGCAGTACCGCAAAGATACCCCACAAGCCAACAACACCGTGTACAGAGATCGCACCGACCGGATCGTCCAGTTTCAGTTTGTCCAGAGTCACAATTGAGAATACAACGATGATACCGCCGATTGCGCCGATGATGGTAGCCAGTAAAGGTGATGGATCAGCAGGCTCAGCAGTGATCGCAACCAGACCAGCCAAAGCACCGTTCAGCGCCATTGTTAAGTCAGCTTTGCCGAACAGGATGCGAGCAACGATCAAGGCTGCGATTAAACCACCTGAAGCGGCCGCATTTGTGTTCAGGAATACGCTAGCTACTTCGTTGGCTACGCCAATACCAGAAAGCTGTAAAGTAGAACCACCGTTGAAACCGAACCAGCCCATCCACAGAATGAATGTACCTAAGGTTGCAAGAGGCAGGTTAGCACCAGGGATCGCATTAACTTGACCATTCGCGCCATATTTACCTTTACGAGCGCCCAGGATCAGAACGCCTGCTAATGCAGCGGCAGCACCGGCCATGTGAACAATACCGGAACCGGCGTAATCGCTATAGTTCAGAGAGAACATACCGAAAACTTCGCTACCGCCCCAAGTCCATGCACCTTCCATTGGGTAGATGAAACCAGTCATCACTACAGCGAACGCCAGGAAAGCCCAAAGCTTCATACGCTCAGCGACCGCACCAGAAACGATAGACATCGCTGTTGCTACGAACACAACCTGGAAGAAAAAGTCAGATGCACCCGAGTACTGTAAACCAGCGTCTTCTACACCATCGTTGAACGCTTTAGCACCGGCTAAAACACCCGCAACCGCTTCATCGCCCATACTGGCAACAGAATCAGTTCCAGACAGGAAGTAACCGCCGCCGTACATGATTTCGTAACCGCACACCAGATACATGGTGCAAGCGATGGCGAACAAGGCAACGTTTTTGGTTAGAATTTCTGTGGTGTTTTTAGCGCGAACCAGGCCGGCCTCTAACATGGCGAAACCTGCCGCCATCCACATAACTAATGCACCGCACACCAGAAAATAAAAGGTGTCCATTGCATACTGCAAGTGATAAATACTGTTCATTGCGTTTTCCATTGGCGCCCTCCGAACTAGGCAATCTATATAATAAAGTTAAAGAAAAAGACTCAAATTAAACCGCGTCTGTACCTGTTTCACCTGTACGTATACGGATTACTTGCTCAAGGGGTGATACAAAAATTTTGCCGTCACCGATTTTGCCGGTATGAGCGGCTTTGCTGATGGCATCAATTACCTGATCCAGAAGATCGCTTCCAATAGCGACTTCAACTTTGACTTTAGGTAAAAAATCGACGACATATTCAGCGCCACGGTACAGTTCTGTATGGCCCTTTTGACGACCAAAACCTTTTACTTCGGTAACGGTAATGCCTTGAACTCCAATTTCGGACAATGCTTCACGCACGTCATCTAACTTGAAGGGTTTGATTATTGCTGTGACGAGTTTCATGAAATGCTCCTATCTGGTCTCAGGTAATTTTAATGTTTCATTGCGAATTAATAAGGTTTAAAGGGTTTGCCTGTTTTGAAGTGCATGCAACTCATAGTGAGACCGAGCAAGCCGAATGCAACTTCAGAATGAGCAAATCTGATTAACTAACAGCACGTGTTGTGCCATTAATAAAAAAACTATAAAAATCAGCTGGATGCCTCATATTTTATTGAGAATGTCTAGATTGAGCGCTCTAAAATGGTGCGACCTATCTGAGAGAGACCTAATATGGTGCGTAATGAGCTTGGTCACGTGGCTGTTTTGGAAGATATTCATATAAAGTTTCGCGTGATAGTATTCAAAGCTTGAGAATGGCAGGTAAATGTAAGAAATTTCAGATCTGGATGTTCCTTAGGTACTTGCCATAAAAAATTTCCGAGCGAAAAATTAAACGCTGTATATATGAGGTTGCCATGTTAAACCCGCAAGAATTACTGAATACGATCCACCAGCAAGTGTCGCAACTATTACCGGATATAGGAAAATCTGCGCAGGAAGATATTTCCGCGCAGCTTAAGCTGCTGGTCGCCAGTGTGATCTCAAAACTGGATCTGGTTACCCGAGATGAGTTTGATGCCCAGCAGGCGGTGTTGCTGCATACACGCGAAAAACTGGAGTTACTGGAAAAAAGAGTGGCCGAAATGGAGCAGGCATTGACTGCTCGCTAATGACACAGCCAGTTTAACGAAGCGCC
>JBFHPN010000386.1:0-3308 GCA_041592735.1 Oleiphilaceae bacterium
ATGCTAAATGAGGAAGGCGAAGAAATTTCACCCTATGATTTCTTGCCACCAAGCGGACCAACCTTAATGGCCAGCAAAATAGACAAGTGGGTCATTTTGCAAACCTTGAAACATTTGAGTGAGCATCGTTCGAAAGGTCATGAAACCAAACTATTTATCAACCTGACAGCAGAAACACTTCAGGATAAAACCTTCGGTTCATGGTTAAATGTCGCGCTTAAAGCGGCGCGCCTGCCTGGAGACTCTCTCATTCTTCAAGTATCAGAAAACAGTGCTTTGACGTACCTTAAACAACTCAAAGAGTTCTCAAAGGATTTATCAACCCTGCACTGTAAACTCTCAATCAATCAGTTTGGACGCGCCCTTAATCCGTTTAACCTGTTGAAACATATCGAACCGGACTATATTAAGCTGGAAGGATCGTTCACTAAAGACATTCAAAGTGGCGATGAAGTGACCAAAGAAAACGCGAAAGAAATAATTGAAACCCTGCAATCAATGGGCAAAATCACCATCGTTCCACTTGTTGAAAGCGCCTCTATGCTGTCAACACTCTGGCAAGCCGGCGTTAATTATATTCAGGGTTACTACTTGCAGGCACCCTCTACGGTGATGAATTATGACTTTGGGGATGAAGGCTAGACGCATCTATTCCAGAGCGCTGGCCTTTCAGCAAGCTGGTTGCCAAAAGCCAGTGCCTCGTTACAGCCCTGTTTTTTTTGCCTGATTCCACAAGGCATCTAGCTCATCCAGTGAAAGGTCATCCGGATTTCTGCCCTGAAGCTTAAGCGAGTTTTCAATAAACTGAAAACGACGGGTAAACTTTTCATTGGTGCCGTGCAAGGCCTGAGCCGCATCAACCCCCATAAAGCGCGCAAGATTCACACAACAAAACAACACATCCCCTAGCTCGTCCTGCATGCGATGGCGATGTTGCTCGGTAATCGAATCCGCATCAAAGGCGATCCCAATCTCCTCTTTCAACTCAGCAATTTCTTCCGTCAATTTCTGAAAAACAGGTTTAATCGACGGCCAGTCAAAACCAAATTCGGCCGCTTTAAGCTGCAACATTGAAGCCTTTGTGAAAACATCTGCATCCACAGGAATAGCCTTTAAAACGGATGCAGGCATGCGATCATCTTCAGGCATTGCGCTTCCTCTTCGCTTCAATGACGTTCGGCAATTGTTTAATTTTTGCCAACACGGCACCGAGCGCATCCAAACTGCTAACCTCCATCGAGATATTAATCATGGCCGTGTTTTCATGCGGATCCGAGAAGGAGTTCACCCCGGTCACATTCACCTTCTCATTGGCGAGAACAGTGGTAATATCTCTCAACAAACCTTCCCGATCGTAGGCAAGCACCTCAATATTCACACCATAGGCTTTGTCGGCATCATAGCCCCAGGAAACCTCGATGATCCGATTGGGCTCCATATCTTCTAACTGCAACAAATTCATACAGTCCTGGCGATGAATAGAAACCCCGCGCCCAATTGTTATATAACCCGTGATAGGATCACCGGGAACCGGCTGGCAGCACTTGGCAATAGTCGTCAGGAGGCGCCCAACACCTTTAATACGTACATCATCCTTACCGTCCGTATTTAACTCGCGGGCTTTCGGCGCATTCAAACGCAAAGATAGCTGGGTTTCTTTAGGCTGTAATAGTTTTTGAGCAATATGCGCAATATGGGTCGGCTTGATATCACCGGCACCAATGGCCGCAAATAAGTCATCCACCGATTGAAACTGGGTTTGTTCAAGTAGCTCCTGGTAATGAATATCGCCGATTGACAGACGCTTTAACTCATCTTCCAGCAAGATCCTGCCATCGGTAATATTCTGCGAGCGATCCTGAAGTTTAAACCATTGAACCAGCTTGGCTCGTGAACGCGAAGTACGGATATAGCCCAGGCTGGGGTTTAACCAGTCTCGACTGGGTGCCGGATTATTCGAGGTCAGAATATGAATTTGTTCTCCGGTTTTAAGCGGATAAGTGAGCGGCACAATGCGTCCATTTACTTTGGCGCCACGGCAGGCATGCCCTACTTCGGTATGCACCCGATAAGCAAAATCAACCGGCGTGGCCCCACTTGGCAGATCCACTACGTGGCCGTCGGGCGTGAACACATAAATACGATCTTCACCCACATCTGAACTGAGCTGGGTCGCAATTTCAGAGGCGTTACCAACTTCTTCCTGCCATTCGAGAACCTGTCTTAACCAGTTGATTTTTTCTTCATAGCCAGAAGAACGGCTCTTAACGTCTGTGCCTTTATAACGCCAATGTGCACAGACACCAAGCTCGGCTTCTTCATGCATTTCGAAGGTACGAATCTGTACCTCCATCACTTTGCCCTCCGGGCCAATCACTGCCGTATGCAAAGAACGATATCCATTCTCTTTGGGGTTGGCGATATAATCATCAAATTCATAAGGGATATGACGCCACAAAGAATGCACCACCCCTAATACCGCATAACAGTCCTGCATGGACGGCACTAAAATACGAAAAGCACGAATATCATATATTTCTGAAAAATCGAGGTTCTTTCGGCGCATTTTGCGCCAGATACTGTAGATATGCTTGCTGCGCCCGGCTACTTCACCTTTTATATGGGCATTTTCCAGCTCAAGCTCCAATTTCTCGGTCACACGCTTTACAAACAGATCCCTGTCGACACGCTTCTCATCCAGTAATTTCGCTATTTTTTTATAGGCCGTGGTGTGCAGATAACGGAACGAAAGATCTTCCAGTTCCCACTTCAGATAACCGATTCCAAGCCGGTGCGCGAGAGGCGCGTAGATATCAAAGACTTCACGGGCAACCCGTTGGCATTTTTCAGGGCTGGCATTTTTTACGGCACGAATCGCACACGTTCGCTCTGCGAGCTTGATCAGTACGACACGTACATCATCAATCATGGTGACCAGCATTTTTCGGACATTATCGATCTGCCCCTGGGTTTGCCCCAGAACAGCGCCCTTGAAAGGCCGGTGCGTGGCCGTGATGGCCGCCATCTGAGCCACACCTTCTATTAATCTGGCCGTTTCATTACCAAATTCATTCCGGATAACTTCCAGTTCAACTTTCCCTTCACGTACAGCGCGATAGAGAATGGCAGCGATGATGGCATTCTGATCCAGCTCCAGCTCAATAAGGATTTGAGCCATTTCCAGACCAATCCTGAAACTGTTATGCCCCTTAGACCAGATTCTATCTTCTTTTACCGCTTTCGCTTCAATTGCAAGGCTGGCAAAACAGGCTTTGCGAACTTTTTCGGTATCACCAAAATCAACAATC
>JBFHPN010000387.1:0-3299 GCA_041592735.1 Oleiphilaceae bacterium
AAGGAAGTTGGCTCCCCGAGCTGGGCTCGAACCAGCGACAAACGGATTAACAGTCCGCTACTCTACCAACTGAGTTATCGGGGAACAATGTTAAGTGATCACTTAACCAAGGCCGCGTATACTAATAATCTAATCGGCCCTGGTCAAGTCTAATTAAGCTTATACTAGAACTTTTTTAAGTCTGGCGATTGCGTCTTGTAAGACACCCATGCTGGTTGCAAAGCTTAAGCGCATGCAACCTTCTGCTCCGAAGGCTGATCCTGGTACAAGCGCCAATCCCACTTCGTTTAAAATGAACTCTGCCATTTCAATATCATTGCTAGCGTTTGGGCTATTTGCGATGGCTTCGCTGAAATCCGGGAAGG
Source organism: Oleiphilaceae bacterium (assembly GCA_041592735.1). Classification (GTDB taxonomy): domain Bacteria; phylum Pseudomonadota; class Gammaproteobacteria; order Pseudomonadales; family Oleiphilaceae; genus PZPK01. The sequence continues at coordinate 366 of JBFHPN010000387.1, forward strand.
CGTAGAATGTGCCGTCTGCGGGAATGCAATTAACGCCAGGAAGGGTGTTTAATGCATCTACCAGATAATCATGACGTTTTTTGAATTCTACTACCATCTCGGCTACGCATTCTTGAGGGCCATTTAAAGCTTCAACGGCAGCGGCTTGTGAGATTGAGCAAGGGTTTGAAGTGCTCTGTGATTGCACTTTTTTCATGGCATTAATAATTTTTTCCGGACCTGCCGCGTAACCTATTCGCCAGCCAGTCATTGAGTAAGCTTTGGATACGCCATTCAGCACAAATGTACGATCGTAGAGATCCGGGCATGCATTAAGAATGTTAACAAAAGGGCTGCCTGTCCATAAAATATGTTCATACATGTCATCAGTCACCACATACACGTGTGGATGTTGACGTAATACTTCACCCAAAGCCTTCAGTTCTTCAAGTGTGTAGGCAACACCTGTTGGATTAGACGGGCTGTTAAGAACAACTACTTTAGTTTTGGGCGTGATAGCCTGCTCCAGTTGTTCAGGCGTAATTTTAAATCTATTTTCAATGGTTGTTTCCAGGATGACTGGCTTGCCCTCTGCAATTAAAACCATGTCCGGGTAGGAAACCCAATAAGGGGCAGGAATAATAACTTCATCGCCTGCATTTATCATGGCAAGCGATAGGTTAAAGAAGCTTTGTTTGCCGCCTGAAGAAACCAATATTTGATTTGGAACGTAAGTTAGCTGGTTTTCGCGTTTAAACTTATCAACAATGGCTTTTTTTAGCGCGGGCGTGCCGTCGACAGCCGTATAGCGAGTCTGGCCTTCATTGATCGCCTTGATAGCAGCTTGTTTGATATGAAGAGGGGTGTCAAAATCCGGCTCCCCTGCACCCAGGCCGATAATATCTTTACCGGTGGCCTTGAGTTCATTTGCCTTATTTGTAACGGCCAGAGTCGGAGATGGTTTGATGAGTTGAACTCTATCAGAAAGTGCTGAGTTTGATACTGCTGCGTTGGATAGTTGTGCGTCCAAAACTGTTTCCTCAATCAGGAATTAGGTGATCACCATTTCGGTGTTTAAGTGGTTATTTGTATGCCGAATTTTGTTAAGGTAGCGGCACTTGAATAACCGGCTTTGCTTGACGATGCTTCAGAGTTCTTTGGGTGAATGCAACTGCTTCATCAAAGATTCAAAAATTGCCTCGTCGAAATATTAAGTAGTATGTAACTAGCGTGACTCATTTGGCGAGCGACTTCGCGCTCTCAATTAAATCGCGGAATTATAACATTTAATCTTGGTATACGAAATCATCATGTCAAAGGAATTTTATGTTCAGTCGAAATTTGCGCCAGCGGGTGATCAACCAAAAGCGATTGAGTCGCTGGTTCAGGGTTTAAATGATGGGCTCATGTATCAAACGCTTCTGGGGGTTACCGGTTCTGGTAAGACTTATACCATTGCCAATGTGATTGAAGCAGTTCAGCGGCCGACCATTATCATGGCTCACAATAAAACCCTGGCGGCGCAGCTGTACGGAGAATTTAAAGCATTTTTTCCGAATAATGCTGTAGAGTATTTTGTGTCTTATTACGATTATTATCAGCCTGAAGCGTATGTGCCTTCATCAAATACATTTATCGAAAAAGATGCGTCGGTGAATGAGCATATAGAGCAAATGCGTTTGTCGGCCACTAAGGCGCTGTTGGAAAGGCCGGATGCCATTATTATTGCTACCGTCTCTGCAATATATGGCTTGGGTGATCCGCAATCTTATTTAAAAATGATGCTGCATCTGGATAGGGGTGATCAAATAGGGCAGCGAGATATCTTGAAGCGTCTTGCCGAAATCCAATATACCCGAAATGATGTGGAGCTTCACAGGGCAACCTATCGTGTGAGAGGGGATGTAATAGATGTATTTCCTGCAGAATCTGAAAAAGAAGCAATAAGAATCGAGCTGTTTGATGATGAAGTTGAGAATTTAAGCTTTTTTGACCCCCTCACCGGAGAGGTTACGCGCAAAGTACCGCGTGTCACGATCTATCCCAAGTCGCATTATGTTACGCCTCGTCAAACCATCCTGGATGCAGTAGAAGGTATAAAAACAGAACTGGCAGACCGGCTTAAATACTTTCGTGATAACGATAAGCTGGTTGAAGCCCAGCGTCTGGAAGAGCGCACCCGCTATGATACGGAAATGATGATAGAACTGGGTTACTGTAATGGTATCGAAAATTATTCACGCTACCTGTCGGGGCGTGAAATCGGTGCGCCGCCACCGACTTTGTTTGATTATCTCCCGGCCAATGCCCTTTTGGTTATTGATGAATCTCATGTGACGATTCCTCAAATTGGTGCCATGTATAAAGGAGATCGCTCGCGCAAAGAAACCTTGGTGGAATATGGTTTTCGTTTACCTTCTGCATTGGATAACCGGCCTATGCGTTTTGATGAATGGGAGCGTATAGCGCCGCAAGCGATATTTGTGTCAGCGACGCCTGCGCAATATGAGGCTGAGCATGCAAATAATATTGTAGAGCAGGTGGTCAGGCCGACGGGTTTGCTGGATCCGGAAATAGACGTTCGGCCTGCTTCTTCGCAAGTGGACGATCTTTTATCTGAAATTCATAAAGCCGTCTCGAAAGAGGAGCGTGTCCTGGTGACCACGCTAACTAAAAGAATGGCTGAAGATTTAACGGATTTTCTGATGGAGCATAATGTCAGGGTCCGCTACCTCCACTCGGATATTGATACCGTAGAGCGTATTGAAATTATTCAGGATCTCAGAAAAGGTGTGTTTGATGTTTTAGTGGGAATAAATCTCCTCAGGGAGGGTCTTGATATGCCTGAGGTTGCCTTGGTTGCCATTCTGGATGCTGATAAAGAGGGTTTTTTAAGATCAGAGCGTTCACTGATACAGACTATCGGAAGAGCTGCGCGAAATATAAATGGTCGGG
>JBFHPN010000388.1:0-3295 GCA_041592735.1 Oleiphilaceae bacterium
ACCGAACAGCAACGAGTCATGATCATTAAGCCGGCACCGATCAGTGAGGCATTCAGCATGGAGGTCAAGTCAAAGCCAGCAGCAATAACAATCGACAGTAAAATACCCCAGGATAAATAAGCCCGCTCATAACGAGGTGGCTCTGTATCGAGGTCGTTTATTAGCAAAAAGTCTTTGTTGTAACGTTGACGTGAAACAAAGGCCGGGCGGGCTTCTAGCAAAAGTGTGTCACCCGCTTCCAGCTTAATACTGCCGAGATTACCCTGAACCCGCTCACCACTGCGCGCGACAGCGAGCACCACGGCACCGTAACGATCACGGAATTTGGCATCACGAATAGCCAGACCCAGGGCATCACAATGCGGGGATACTACCGCCTCAACCAGGCGTCTTTCTGCCCTATCAACGATTAAGGCTTCGCCATTGGAATTCTCTGCAGAAGGCACGATACCGTGAATACGCAGCAAGTCAGAGATCGCTTCGGTATCCCCCGCAAAAATCAAACGATCACCGCCAAACAATTTCTCTTCCGAGGGTGCAGCGGTAATAATCGAGCCCTTTCGTTCAATTTCTACCAGATATACCCGATCCAGATTTCTCAAGCCTGCTTGCGCTACTGTCTTGCCCACTAAGGGGCCATTTTCGGCAACAGCCACTTCAAGCGTAAATTCACGAAGGTTACCAAAGGCCTTTTTTTCGCTTCGATCAGGCAACCATTTGGGTAAGAAAAACCAGATAAATAGCAAGCCCATCATCGCCACCGGCAACCCAACCGCAGTAATGGAAAATAACGAGAACCCGGCTTCTTTGGTAATTTCCTGATATTGCCCATTTACAACAAGATTTGTACTGGTGCCAATCAGCGTAAGTGTTCCCCCCAAAATAGCGGTATAACTTAGCGGGATCATCAGTTTTGACGGGGCAACTTTGATTTTTCGAGACCAGGCATGAATCGCTGGTATCATGGTCGCAACGACCGGCGTGTTATTTAGAAAACCACTTAATAAAACGACGGGTGGAAATAATCGGGCAATCGCCGAACGCGCATTCTTCGGTTTACCCAGGACCTTATTCACCAGCAAATCAATGCCACCAGAAGCATGCACGCCGGCTGCCACCACAAACATCGCCGCCACGGTAATTAAACCTGAATTACTAAAACCGACCAGGGCTTCTTGCGCACTTAAGATTCCGAAAACACTTAAAATGGTCAACACGCCCATCATGACGAAATGTGGCCCGATTTTCGTTAAAATCAAAATAACCAGTGCCGCACCTGTAAGAAAAAGCGAAAACCAACCTTGCCACTCCATACACATCCTTAAGAAAAGTAAAATTTGGCCAAGTCTACAAGCTTTGATATATCACACAAAAGAATATAATTTAATATGTATATATCAAAATGCTATATAGTTAATTTATAGGCTGATTTTGGCCAGGCTAGGGCTTCGGGCTTTAGAAAATTCATGCCTGCCTGCAGTTGTGACTGAACTGTTGGCGAGCCAAGTGCAAATTCATCACCCATAAAATCCGGTGCCACCAGGCTATAGCCTTGATCAAATAAATAAAAGCGCATGGCATAGGCGTGTAAATAGCCTCTGGAAGCAGGCTCCCCGGCATAACGGCGGTCTCCCCAAATAGGGCTTCCCAGGGATTTAAGCGCCACTCTTAGTTGATGGGTTTTTCCGGTTTCGGGCTTGAGCGCAAACATCCAGACAGGCTCATCTTCCTGCAAGATTATTTTTTGGGCAAAAAAGCGCGTAATGGCGGGATTTTGCGTCGTACGATTTAATTTATAGCTTCCCGAACGGGCTTTGCTCATATCACCGATAATGGCACCCTGTTTTTTCTTGGGTTTATGCTTTGACAACGCCAGGTAATATTTCTCAATGGATTTTGCTTCAAAGGCCATGCTTAATTCCCGATTTGCCTGCTCATGCCTGGCAAACAGCATCAAACCTGAAGTCATCTTATCCAAGCGATGCACCGGGTATATTTTGGGGTCGTTCAGGAATTGTTTCACCTGGCTGATAATGCCTTCTTCGCCTTCCTCGTCTAAAGATTCTGAGCCCGTTTTCGAGACGTAATGAAACGGTATGCCAGCAGGCTTCTGGATAGCATAGACATGTTCATCTTGGTAAACACAGGATAGTTCTGTCATGCCTTTGCTGCCTTATGAATCAAGCGCTGAATGGTGTCAGCCTTCGGTGCCCAATAATTTCACAACAGGCATGGGTTTTTGATGTGCATTCACTGCACCAGGTACGTCTATGGTGGGGCTCATTATCCGGTTATAACTATAACGCAAAGGAAATAACGCTATATCGGCAACCAGGTCTTTGGCCATCGTCCAGCCAGAGATATTTTTATAGAGATTGTTGTAGGTACCAACCATGGCAAATAATGAGCGCGATAAATGCAGATAATCACTTTTGATGGTCATATCCAGCTGGTAGGTATTGGACATGAGATGAATCGCAGTTTGCAGACGCTGCCTGACGCCTTCTGGCCCTTCTTTATAGAGGCGCAGCATGAAATCTTTACCCAAGGGGGTAATCGCTTTCTTTTCGAGCGTCTCTTCAAGTGATGCACGGATTTCATCATAACGCGCAAGATTATGTTTCTGATCGGTACTCATCTGTATCAGCGTCATGGTCAGCGTTTCGATATCACCACTGACAACAGATAAGATATATCGGCCCAGCAAGGACCATTTGCCTCGCATATCAACCGCATTACCCCAGTCTATCAGGAACAAACGTGCATCCAGATCAACCATGACATTCCCCGGGTGCAGATCCCCGTGAAACTCCTGATAAATCAGCATATGTTCTAGCATGGTATACAGGAAATTTTCAGCAAGCTTTCGTTGGAAGCGCTTCTTCTTGCGCCCACGATAGCGTTCAATGGCCTGATTAATTGCCATGGCATCCTGGAGATATTCCATTTCGAGAATTCGGCCGGTAGCGCCATATAACCCGGGCACAAACCATACTGGTGAAGATAAGGCGCGCTGATAAAAACGAGACTGGATTTCTGCCTCGTGTTTAAAGTCCAGTTCCTGCTCAAAGCCCTTGGTAAATTCTTTAATCTGCTCGGACATCGCCGCGAGAAAAGGTCTGAGTTTGGAATGCGGTGCCCAGTACTGGCTGCTGATCAGCATTAACTCAATAGCCAGAGAACCCATGGCAAATTCACGCTCTAGATTATGCCGGGCCACTTTTACGACAATCGGCACCAATACTTCTTCATTACCTTGCTTGACGGGTTTCTTCGCGACAAATACCGAGCCGAT
>JBFHPN010000389.1:0-3285 GCA_041592735.1 Oleiphilaceae bacterium
TTTATCCGAGTTTGCCTTGCATGCCAGAGCTATTTTAGGTTTGCCGATCCCGCTGATACAGCAACAGGGGCATGCGGCCTCCTCAGTGATTCTGGTTGAAGGTCAGTCTGATCAGGTGAGTTTCTCGAACCTTAGCGAAGCTTTGGCGCTGCCTGAAACCCAGCTCCGTTTATTTGGCAAGCCTGAGGTGAATGGTCAGCGTCGGATGGGCGTGGGCCTTGCGTTGGGTGCCAGCCTTGATGAAGCACTAACAAAAGCTAAGTCGGTTGCTTCTGCAGTCAAAATACAACTGAGTTAGCATTGAAGGCAATTGATTACGGTTTCAAGCCGGTTTTAGGTCCTGACCCTAAGGTCTTAATACTTGGCACCATGCCGAGCGTGGCATCGCTTAACTCGCAGCAATACTATGGGCACCCTCGAAATGCATTCTGGTGGATCATGGGGCAGCTGCTTGGCTTTGAATGCACGCTGGATTACCCGCAGCGCACAGACTTTCTTATACAGAAACATATTGCACTGTGGGATGTGATTGCGTCCTGTCATCGGCCGGGAAGCCTGGATAGCCGGATTGATGAAGGCACTATTCAGGTCAATCCTCTGCAAAACTTGTTTCTAAGCTGCCCTCATCTTAAACTGCTGGCCTTTAATGGTCAGTCAGCCTTTAAATTATTTTCAAAACATATCGGTTTAGATGGCTTTGCGGGCGAGCATGTCGTGCTACCTTCCACCAGCCCTGCGAACGCAGCGACTTCCAGAGAGGAGAAGCTGGCGCAATGGGCAATGATTCGACGCTATTTAGTCGATTGAAGACAAGATAGTAAAAAGCAGTTAAGAAGACGAGAGAGTTGATGCAGGATTTAACAGAAATAAAACAGTTTCTCGGATCAGAAACCCCGGATGCCTGGGTAGCGAATGCGCTTGAACATCAGGCAGAACTGTTGATTGATCATGCGCATTGTGAAAAAAAAGCGGCGACCACCGCATTGAATCTCATTAATCGTTATCCGCATGATGATGACTTGTTGAATAAAATGTCGCGTCTGGCACGAGAAGAGCTGCGGCATTTTGAGCAGGTGCTTAAGTTTATAAAAAAACGGAAACTGCGTTTCACTAATCTGACAGCGTCGCGCTATGCGGCTAAATTAAGAGAGCATGTCAGAACGCACGAGCCTTCTAAACTTGCGGATATTCTCATTATTGGTGCCTTTATCGAGGCGCGTTCCTGTGAGCGTTTTGCCAAAATTGCGCCCTTGCTTGAACAAGATCTTTGTGAATTTTACCTTTCTCTTCTTAAGTCTGAATCACGTCATTATCAGGATTATCTGGGTCTGGCTGCTAAATATGAGACGCGGGATCTTGAGGGGAGGGTGGCCTATTTCAGATCGATAGAAAATGACTTGATTGCTCAACCCGACACGCAGTTTCGATTTCACAGCGGGCCCATTTCAGCTTGAGGGCATTAAGTTGCTTGAGAAACTAATCTGAATTGCCAGGCGTAGACGTATACTTAATATATCAACGACAAGGCATGCCAGCGATGGAAAAACATATTGAGCCACGAGTTATCTTATTAGCAGCCGATAAAATCAGAACCTATGGTGAACGCCGTGAACAGGACTATTATCTGGAAGGCGTATCTCTAATGATCAGCATGGATGAATATACCATTGAACTGCGTACTCAGAAGGTCAGTTTGAGTTTATTGTTTCATAATAAATTCAAGGTCGATGCGGCCAGGCAAAGCGACCTTGAAGCGTTTTATGAAGGTTTAGAGCGAATTGCACGAACTGAGTATCAATTTGCTTAGTTTAGTTAGTCAACGATTTCTATTTCTATTTCATCATCAAACGGGCCAAGCTTCGCTTCACTATCGTGGTATCTGACGCTAATGCGTGTAATGCCTGGCTCTGTGAAGGTAATTTCGCCTTTGCTGCCTTTGGTATTACTTAAGGTTAAACCTTTCCCTTCGATGACTCTGACAATACTCCAGATAGTGTTGTTATCGTCAGTGACGTCTGTGCTGAAGCTGCCATCGCTGCGCTTTAATCGGGCAATTAACTTTTCCGGGCTATCGATCACTTTGAATTCAAGGCTTACGGCATCCTGGTTGATGGAGACGGCATTGGTGGTGATTGCCGGGTTAACGGTTATTTCTTCACTGTCGGAGGTGACCGGGTTGCTGGTATTGCAACTGGCTTGAACATTGGCGCTGCCTTCCGTGACGCCTCTGGCAAGACCTTTGTTGGCGCCAACATTTGAAATGCTCAGAACGGCCGTGTTATCGCTGCTCCAGGTTGCTATCGCGCTGATGTTTTCCGTGCTGTTGTTTCGGCTGTCTGACGTGCCGCTATAATTTCCTGTTGCAGTGAACGCTAAAGAGGCATTGACGGCCACCTTATCAGACGGGCTACTTATGGAAATACTTTCGAGGTCGTCAGCGATATTGATCGTGGTTGTTCCTGTCTGGCTGTTGCGGCTGGCTGATATCTCTGCTGCGCCACTGCCAAGGCTGGTGAGAAGGCCACTCTGGTTGACGCTTAATAATGTCGAATTCGAGGATGACCATGTGACCAGAGAGCTGATATCTCTGTCCGTGGCGTCGTCATAGCTGCCAGTTGCAGTCAGTTGATAGGTATCACATACAGATATGTCAGCTGAGCTGATGCTTATACTGTTTAAGGCGGCAGAGGATAGCATCAGCTCTTTGGCGTCGCTTAAATCTGCCCATCGAGCGGTGATTCTGACCAGCCCATCCGCACGACTAGTGAGTAATCCCGCCTTGTTGATGCTCGCCAGACTTTTATCGCTGATCGACCATGAAACGCGTGTGCTCACATCAATCGGATCTGAGTCACCATTGTTGATAATGGCTTGCACAGTAAACTGTTCAGTCACACCGGTTTCGATGACGCTATTAGGGCTACTGATCCTGAGATCTGTCACATTCAGGCGGTTGATATCCAGGCTCTCTTTTATCTTTTCTGCGTCTTCGTTATTTCCACATGCCAGCAAGGTGAAGCACGCTAAGCATAAAAATAGTGATGGTGTTCTGGATAAGCATTTAGAAAACATAACGAACTCCCAGGCTGCCTAAATCCAGTGTCAGGTCGTTTTTATTCAGAAAGCGTTGACCCCGTAGGTTAATAAACCATTGCTCACTTTTGCCTAAGCGCCATTCGAAACCGGCGCCGTAACTGAAATCGTCAAAATCCACGCTGCCTGGTTCACCGCTACCGCTGCGATCGACATCCCACTCTGTCATGCCATAGCCCAAGAGAATAAAAA
>JBFHPN010000390.1:0-3275 GCA_041592735.1 Oleiphilaceae bacterium
CAGTCTTTCCTTGAAACGCTTTGATAATTTAAGAATATCCGGCACTTTGACTGGTGCGATGAACATAAGCAACTTCTTCAGGTAGATGAAGTAACGCGCCTTTCGATACCAGAAATACTGATTGATTTTCTTTTGCATGCCCTCGTGGCCGAGACGAAACAGTTCCTTGAATTCCTCGCTATCACCCAGGCGGCTAAAGTCTTTAAGATCCAAAGACAGCACCAGATCGGCCTTTTTAAGTTGCTCTTTCGTTCGCAAATCAATCGCGATATCAATCGCGTTACCCATGATCGCAATCATGTCATCAGGTTGCTGATAGTGCGGACAACCATTTAAATCCACGGCGATGGTAATACCTGCCCCCATTTCTTCTAATGCAGATATCGGAACATTTTCAGTAATACCACCATCCACCAGCAAACGTTTATCGATTTCTACCGGGATAAAAATACCCGGAACAGCTATCGAAGCACAGACGGCATCAACCAACTTGCCTTTGCGCAAGATCACCCTCTCGCCATTAGCGATATCGGTAGCACAGATGGCCAGCGGGATTTTCGCATCCTCAATACAGACATCACCTAAATCTTTCAATATCATTTCTCGAATCGATTTAGTTGAGAACAAGCCTTTTTTCTGCAAGGTAAAACCTATCAGAGAACCAAAACTCATCTCTTTTGACAAATCCTGCAAGGAATCAACACTTTTTCCAAAGGCGTAGTAGCTGGCCACCATTGCACCAATACTGGTACCGGAAATACATTCGATCTTCAGGTTATTTTCTTCTATTGCCTTTAACACACCAATATGTGCAATGCCTTTTGCCGCACCGCCACCCAGTGCCAAACCTATTTTTCGATTGAAAGGATTTAGTTTCATGGTTTGATGATGTCCTTGATTTTTTGCTGATTAATCAGGTGTTAGCGTTTTAAATTTTCCATTTTCTGCAGAGGATATATATCATAGCGACAACTCTTTCCTATCAATTGGTGCGCGGGTTGCACACCCTCAATAGAAACCCCTTTTCGTGGCCGCTTCACAACCACCCGGTATTTGGCTTTATCCAGCGCTGCTGCCAGCAACTCGGCATCATCAGGGGTGCCGCCCACCAGCGAGTGAAATAGATGCATTTCTTTTTTTACCATAGCGCTTTTGTCATTTTGAGGATACATGGGATCCAGGTAGATAACATCTGCTACGTGCGCCTGCTGAGCCTTTAGCCATTCCAATGCATTCACCTCATGAAGATGCATACGCGCTATGATAGCGTGAAGCTCAGTATCTGTTGATTCCGCTAATGCAGTCGCTATTAATTCTGCAACCATTGGAGAACGCTCCAACATCGTTACCTGACACCCAAGTGAGGCCATCACAAAAGCATCCTGTGCAAGACCAGCCGTCGCATCGAGTATGGTAGGTACAACCCCCTTGTTCAAACCAACTGCTTTCGCAATCATCTGCCCCTTTCCGCCCCCGAATTTTAAGCGGTGAGTCGTCTTTCCTTGAAGAAATGACGCGCTTACTGGGCCAGGCGCTGCTTTACCCGTCTGTATAATCGATGCACATAATGCATCATAAACAAACACAAACGGCTTGGATAATGATGCAGGATTATCTATCTGACCTGATGAATACAACAACAAACCCAAGCGTTGAGCAAACTGGCTGGCTCGCTCCACCATGTTTTCCTGATTGACATAAACACACAAAACATCACTGAGGTTAACGGGGCAAAAAGGTGCGAGAGTCATACTGGAGACCATTAAAAAAAGAAACAGCTGCGAGAAAAAGGCTCACACGTATAGATCAATACCCACCAATTCACCCTCATCAAATGCTTGAGAATAATTTTGTGTCTGCTGGTATGAGGTGATGGCTTGCTGCCCTTTAAAAGAAGCCGTTTCATAAGCACTATCTTTCTGAACTCGTGTGCTCTGTATGGCTTCAACCTTGCGCATCAAGTCTGCGGTATTCAATGTGGAGCGTGATTCATTTCGATTTGTAGCGCCATTTGGATGATATTCAGGCGCAGCCTGTCCCGGCCCGCGCATTAAGTTTTTTTCGGGGGTCGCTTGTTTAATGGCAGGAAAATTAATGCCGGTTGAGATCAATGAACCGGATACATCCATTGGAAAACCTCATAAGCCTATAGGCGTTTATTTATTGTTAGCGTGTTCAGTTTAGTCAATGAGCTCGTTTTTAGTCCAGCAAAAAGCGGTCTACCGCCCCTATAAATCACGAAAGTTAACAGTTCTGCCGACTGCATAGTCATTTAACTATCTGCCAGGTAGTTTATTCCAGGTCACTGAATCCCTGACATAAGCGGGTAACGCGTCTGCAAGACTTCCCGTCTCCCCTCTCAGAATGGCCATTCGCGCCAAGTGAACAATCGCTTCTGACCTTGGTTGAGCTTCTGTATTTACAAACAAGAAACCTTGCAAAGCCAAGTCGTCATGATCCTTAATCACCGACAGACCACTTCCAATAGCCGCCCAGTTTTCTGCTGGTTCAACACTGTCAGATAGATCATCTTCTGGTAAAACGTCCGACGTCTTATTCGCAAGGATCTTACTAACCACCTCTTCAGGCGCATTGACCTGCTCAGGATACAAGCCCTGAACATCATAAAGGCTCGAGGTGGGCAAATCTGAATGCATGACGGGTGTTATCGTGTATGCACTCCAGTAAACTTCGCCCATTCTGGCATCAATGCACGCCAGAACAGTTGAAATACCATGCTCCAGATAATGCTGAAGTGCCAGGGCCTGTAAATTGGAGATAGCATATATCGGAATATTCAAGCCATAAGCCAAGCCCTGCGCAATACCTGCCGCGATTCGAATACCCGTAAACGAGCCCGGACCACAACCAAACGCAATAGCCTGGATATCTGCCAAAACCAGATGATGTTTATCAAGCAAGGCCTGAATCATCGGCAATATCAATTTGGTATGATTTCTCGGCGAGAACTCCAAAAGCTGATCCATACTGCCTTGGTGATAGAGCGCAACAGAACAATTTTCAGAAGAGGTATCAAACGCCAGAATCGTGTTTATGAGAGGCTTCATTTGTCATTACGCACAATGTTAGACTTGGGACAACAATTTAGCTGCTTTGAGGATTGAAACCTGCCGGTTACACGCTAAAAGTAGCATAATCACCGGCAGGGCATTGTCAGAATTAGCCTGTTTGAATGATCAGCCATCAAGGCCTTTTACTATTTGGGCACGAATCTCAGCCATCTCTCCGACACCATTGACCTTAACATACTTAGG
>JBFHPN010000391.1:0-3269 GCA_041592735.1 Oleiphilaceae bacterium
AACCGGATAGTCCTCAAGACGCAAATGGCGGAGCGTTAATCTATGTTCTGCTTCTTCTGGATTTAATATATCTGTCATAAAAATGCACCTTTAAAACAAATGAGAGTAGTTGAATCTTTTCTGGCTAGTCACCCATTGTCTTGCAAAATAAGGGGGGCGACTAGAAATCTTCGAACAGATTGATAAGAATTAATTTTTTGGCGATAGCCGAAATACACAGCAAACCAGCTTCATCACTGCCATAAATCAGGCACATCCCGTATCAGGATTCAGCGCGCCCCATAAATTTCTTTTCTGCCGTATTAATACGCACTCTTTCGCCAATAGCGAGATATTCAGGCACCTGTATAATCAAACCCGTCACAAACTCTGCAGGCTTAGTGCGAGCACTTGCAGAGGCACCCTTGATCACCGGAGAGGTATCTATAATATCCATCTCGACAGACTGGGGCAGTTCCAAACCAATCACCTGATCATCCACAATAAGTGCTAACAGCCCCTTGATAGATTCGGTGATAAACAGCCGCTCTTCTTCGAGATCATCTTTATCAAGCATGTACTGGGTATAATCTGCATCATCCATAAATACCATGGCGTTACCATCATCATAGGAGTAACTGACCGGCTTGCGTGATAGCTCAATTTTTTCCAACACTTCATCACCTTTGAAGCGCTGCTCGTGCTTTGCGCCAGTTTTGACGTTATTAAAGCGCATTTTATAGAGGGTTGCCGCGCCGCGAGCACTTGGGCTCTGTACTTCTATATTCTTCACTTGCAATAACTGGCCATTCAAGGAAATCACATCACTTCGCTTTATTTCAACTGCTTTTGGCATAGTTCACCTTACATTGGAATATCATTATTTAGTTTATTGTTTATCTTAATCCACATTTGTTCCGGAATTTATTTCATCTGGACCTTCTCTCTGAGTGGCAAACTCAGCGAGGCCGGAATTGGCGCGTCTGAAAATAATCAGCGGGCTCATTCAGCTGCAAGACATCTCGTCGAATCAAATCCAGGGCCAGTGCAGCTACTATTTTCTGGAAAAACTGGCGTGTACCCGGAAAGTAAAATTTATGTGCATGAATTGCATTAATGCTGCCCCAGGCTAACCAGACGGTACCGACCGGTTTATCATCAGAGCCTCCGGAGGGACCAGCGACCCCGGATACCGCAACCCCTATATCGGCACCGCTGGTTTTTAGCGCACCTGCAAGCATTTCCCGGACAACCGCCTCGCTGACAGCACCAAATTCTTCCAGCGCTGTTTCAGAAACACCGAGTACCTGTTGTTTTATTCTGTTTGAGTAGCTCACAAAACCGGCCTCAAAAACATCGGAGGCGCCACTGACTTCTGTCAACATGGCAGCGATTTTGCCCCCTGTACAGGATTCCGCACAGGTAACACGGAGGCCTCGCTCTCGCAAGAGATCAACCACCACTTGAGCCAGACTGCGCTCATCACAAGTGACAATATGCGCACCCAGCAGTTGCTCCAATTTATTTTGCCAGGTTTCAAGCAGGGAGTAGTCCTGCTTTCGATTCACTTTTAGCTTTAATTCAAGCAAGGGCATTGATGCCCGAAAGCCTAGCTCAAGTTGCGCTGGCCATTGAGGGAACTGTTCATGAATCAATTGCTGCAAATTGGCTTCGCCAAACCCAAAGACCCTGAAACGCACGCGCTTGGGTTGCACGTCTGCTGGCAACAAGGTGCGCAGCATGGGCAAAATATGCGCCTCAAGCATGTGTTTTAACTCAAAAGGAACACCTGGCGTACACAGTATCCAGCAACCCTGAAACGTTACCTTGAAGCCCACCGCTGAACCGACGTCATTCGCAATTAATTCGATATTTTCTGGCAAAAAGGCCTGCTTTTTGTTGGCCTCTGTTAAGGCATAATTTCGTTGCAGACACCAGCTTTCCAAATGTGCCAATGCCTGCGGATGGAACACCAATTCACGCTTCAACACCTGCGCCAGGGCGGCAGCCGTCAGGTCATCCGAGGTTGGGCCCAGCCCACCATTGACCAGCAACACATCGGCCCCTTGCGACAAGCGTTCAAGCTCTGCCACTAATAAACTGAAATTATCAGGTATGGTACTTTTCAGGGCAATTTCTATCCCCTGATCAAAGCACATCTGTGCGATCATCGCTGAATTACTATCCAGGGTATCGCCTGTCATTAATTCATTGCCGGTTAACAGCAAATTTACTCGCATGCAATTTGGCCTACTCGGGAAAAAGGTTCTTATTGTGACACATAGCCCTTCCCTCTAAGCCATGTGTTAGCAGCCTGTATTTCAGGCTTTCTCTGCACTTAACAGGGCAGCCAGCTCAAGCGATCGATCCGCGGCTGCCTGCATGGCCTGCGCCACCAGCTGTTTGAATTGCTTGTCTTCAAATACCTGTATGGCCCGCTCGGTTGTTCCACCCGGAGACATGACATTTCGCTTAAGCTGATCGGGAGCGACCCCCGTATCAAGAACCATTTGCGCGGCACCGAGCACAGTCTGTGCTGCAAGTTTGCGTGCCGTTTGGGCATCGATCCCCTGCTGAATTGCCGCACTTTCCATAGCTTCGATCATTAAGAAAATATATGCCGGCCCCGAACCTGAAAGCGCTGTCACCGTATGCATCTGAGATTCAGCGCTTAACCACTCTACCAGACCGATGCCCGAAAAAAGCTCGGTACTCAGTGCTTTTTGCTGTTCACTCACCTGCGCATTCGCGATCAAACCACTTGCGCCTTTTAAAACCTGGGCCGGGGTATTGGGCATACAACGGACTATAGCTTGCTGATTTCCCAACCAGTTTTGTAATGTCTGCAATTCGATACCGGCTGCGATGGATATGATCAGTGGCTGATGCGACAGATGTTCAGCCAATTCATGACAGACAAGCTGCAAGACTTGAGGTTTGACACTCAGAACGATTATGTCTGCGCCCTGTGCAGCGCTGACATTATGGGTGCTGGTATGCACTCCCCAGGCGGCACTGATTTGCTCCAGATGCGCTTGGGCTGGCGCACACGCAATAATATTGCCGGCTTGCACGCCTTTTTGGACAAGCCCGCCAATAATCGCATTGGCCATATTGCCCGCACCAATAAAACAGATTTTCTTTTCACTAAGACTCATTACCTTACCTTTGCGTATTTACGATGTTGAGCGCTCACCAAACAGGGCGGTACCGATTCTGACCAGGGTTGAGCCATTGCTTATGGCTATTTCAAGATCACCCGACATACCCATCGATAAGGTATCCACTGA
>JBFHPN010000392.1:0-3252 GCA_041592735.1 Oleiphilaceae bacterium
ATCGGTCAGATTGAAAATATCATATTTAGACGCATCAGAAACGCTGCCCAGAATTTTTTGGGTATCAATCAATTCATTGCTGTCGGGAAACAGTAACTTCAATTTTTCTAGTTCTTGCTGGGCAGCCAGGAGGTTGCCTTCCAGCCGGTCCGATAAAAGTAAAATAGCTTCCTGATCAATAGTTAAACCCATTTTCCGGGCGCGTTGTGCTAGCCACTGAGGCATCTCATTGAGGGCGATGGGCCAAATTTGAATAATGGCACCAACACGATCCAACTCGCTACACCATTTGGTTTTTAATGTGGCCGCATCCATTTTTTGCGCGCTGATGAGTAGAATGCGATCTTCGGGAAGTTGTGAGCAATAGGCTTGCAACACTTTTCCGCCAGGCACTCCCGGTTTGCTGCTTCCCAGGCGAAGTTCGGTGAGGATTTTTTCGGAAAAAAGAGACAATGTATTGGCTTCTTCCAATAAACCATTCCACTCGAATTTTCTATCTACCTCAAGCACTTTGCGTTCATCGTAGCCATGTGCCTTGCACGCATGGCGGATACTATCCAGGGCTTCCTGTACCAGCAGAGGTTCATCCCCGGTTACCAGATAAACCGGTAGCAATTGTTTGTTAAGGGCTGAGTCGAGCTGGTTCGGGCGAAGACGCATTACCTTAACTTCCCGGTTTGGTCTGTTGCTGCATGGTCTGTTATGACACTGTCTGATATGACACTGTCTGATATAACATTGTCTGATATAACATTGTCATACCAGTCAGTGGTATCGAGAACGCGAATTTGTCGAACTATTTCTTCAGCAAGCTGATGGCTCAGACGCATCTGAAGCTCGTCGCGTTCTCTATCTTTAGCGAGTAATGCAGACGCTTCATGACGGTAACTGTTGTTGATGCTGACTTGCTGTTTATGACGAATCTGATCATCTTGCTGAGTGATTAACTGATAGATAATTGAGGAAGTTAAGCCTTTTTCGGCGGCCGAGGCATTCGGCTGTAAAGACAGCACGCGCGACGTTTGTTTGATGGTGCTTACCTTGAGTAATACCTTCGCATTGTCATCGATTTCTACCGAATTCAGCAGCAGTGTTTGCTTCAGGTGGTGACACAGTGTCCAGTCTTTTACTTTCGGGCAGTCCAGGGCAACGGCTTCGAGTGGCAAGGCCTTTACACCATAAGAGCGCAAGTGAAAACCGCAGGCAGTGCTCAGCAGGCAGAGCAGCACAACAGACAGCCTGAAAAGCGTGTTGGGAACACGCAATTTTAACCATGCTGGCGTTCTGTTGTCGGCGTTGATGCGGTGCACCTGGACACCCGATGATTTCTGATTAATTTGCAACGATATTCACCAATTTACCGGGTACCACAATCACTTTGCGCACGGTAGCCTCGCCAATAAAGCGCTGCACATTTTCATCCGCAAGCGCGGTCGCTTCCAGGGTGGCTTTATCTGCATCGGCAGGCATCTCGACTTTCGCTCTCACCTTACCATTTACCTGCAAGACAATTTCCAGGGTGGTTTTGGTCAGTGCGGATTCGTCCAGTGCCGGCCAGTCTGCATGGATAACCGCTTGCTCATGGCCAAGCGCTTGCCATAGCGTATGGCAGATATGCGGCGTAATCGGTGCCAGCAACAATACTGCTGTTTCGAGTGCTTCCTGCATGACGGCACGATCTTGCGCATCGTTACCCGTGTGCTTTGAGATGGCATTCATCAGTTCCATGACGGCCGCAATCGCTGTATTGAAGGTCAACCGGCGGCTGACATCATCACTCACTTTACGAATGGTTTCATGGGTTTTACGGCGCAAGGCTTTTTGTTCGCCATTCAGGGATGCAACATCCAGCGCGGGCACAGTACCGTTTTCAAGATGCAGGTAAACGGCACGCCAGACGCGTTTCAAGAAACGATGCGCGCCTTCAACAGCACTGTCTGACCACTCCAGAGATTGCTCAGGAGGTGCTGCAAACATGATAAACAAACGCACGGTATCTGCCCCGTATTGATCTATCGTGGTTTGGGGATCGACACCGTTATTTTTTGATTTGGACATTTTGCTCATGCCCGCACTGAAGGCTTCCTCTCCATTCAATTTAGAAATAAAACGGACGGCTTTGCCTTTTTCATCAGTTTCAATTTGAATATTCGCAGGAGAGATCCAGGTTTTGGCACCGCTGGCATCTTCCTGATAAAAACTTTCTGCCAACACCATGCCCTGACAAAGCAAACGCTTGAAGGGCTCATCGCACTGCACCAGGCCAACATCACGCAATAATTTGTGGAAGAAACGCGCATACAGCAAATGGAGAATGGCGTGCTCAATACCACCGATATACTGATCGACGGGTAACCAGTAATTTGCGGCATCTGAATCCAGCATTTCGGTGTCCGATTTGGGCGAACAATAACGGGCGTAATACCAGGATGATTCCATAAAGGTATCGAAGGTATCCGTTTCGCGCAAAGCGGGTTGGCCGTTATGGGTGGTCTTTGCCCACTCTGGGTCGCTTTTAATCGGAGATGTCACACCATTCAAGGTCACATCTTCCGGCAATACAACCGGTAACTCTTCGAGCGGCACAGGCACTTCGGTACCATCTTCCAGCGTTTTCATCGGGATAGGTGCACCCCAGTAACGCTGACGGGAAACTCCCCAGTCGCGCAACCGGAAGTTCACGCGTTTTTTGCCTGTACCAAGCTGTTCGAATTTGGCCACAATCGCATCAAAGGCTTCTTCGGAACTTAAACCGGTAAATTCACCTGAATTGACCAAAACACCTTTGTCCGTATACGCGGCGTTATGAATGTCGATCTCTTCACCGTTAGCCGGCACGATGACTTGTTTAATCGGCAACTTGAAGGCTTTCGCAAAGCCATGGTCACGTTCGTCATGCGCGGGTACCGACATGACTGCACCAGAGCCGTAATCCATTAATACAAAGTTCGCCGTCCAGACCGGTACTTCTTCACCGGTTAAAGGATGGATCGCCACAAACCCGGTATCCACACCTTTCTTTTCCATGGTAGCCATATCGGCTTCGGCAACCTTGTTGTTTTTGCACTCATTGATAAAGGCTTTAATTTCAGAATTAAGTTCAGCCGCTTCAAGCGCCAAAGGGTGGCCAGAGGCAACCGCCACGTACGTCACACCCATAATGGTATCGGGGCGAGTGGTATATACACTGAGCGTATCTTCTCGGTTCTTCAGCTGGAAATTGAATTCCAGACCTTCAGAGCGGCCTATCCA
>JBFHPN010000393.1:0-3240 GCA_041592735.1 Oleiphilaceae bacterium
AGCAAAGCCCGCTCGTGGTCGATTTAAGCCATATCAATCGCCGCCCGGTTGATGTTTTTGATTTTACCGGCACCGGCCATACAGCCTTAGACGATGCAGATCCGGACTATTATGAAATTGCGACCCGTGATCTTGATTTGACCGCGATTGAAACCTCTGAGTGGTTACAGGTTCGTGGTTATCCCTCTGCTTTCGGCAGCTCACCTGCTGATTTTGATGCCTTGTCTATTCTCAATCCGGAATTCAGCTCCCACCTGGCGCGCTTGATGATCCACTGGGAAGAAAACGCCGAAGTCAGCATCACCATCGAAAATGATACCCTGCAACTGGTGACCACAGATGCCCGCACCAAGTTACATCTTCGCGGTATACCAGGCTCAACCAATCTGAATATGCAGGTAGCCTCAATTAGTGCAGCGGAAGCAAACGGGGTCTATGCTGTTTATACCAAAGCCTCTGGCATTCATGTTTTCCGTGATTTCAGCGAGTTTTCTGTTGAACTTAACCGTTTAATGACACAAGGTCTCAAACCTGTTCATCTAACCGCAGGCGGTTTATATTCAGATACATCACATAATCTGAGTGCCCGGAAAGTAACGGTATTTCTGTCAGCCAGTCTTACTGTAGGTAATACCCCTGAGGTTTCTGAATAAGACTTAAACGCGTTGTCTGGCAGCATCAGGTTGCCAGACAACACCTTAAAACAGGTGAAGGGTCAAACACGGGTGCAGGAACTGGAATCATTTCTGATCAGCATTGAATGCAGGGCATTTAGAATGGCCCAGCTGGCAACCCAATGCGAGGCCGATGCGCTGGACATCGTACAGGATGCCATGTTTAAACTGGCTGAAAAATACGCATCGAGACCCTCTCAGGAATGGAAGGCACTTTTCCTCACCATTTTAGAAAGCAAAATTATAGACTGGCACAGAAAACAGACACTCAAACGTAAACTGTTTTTCTGGAAAAAAAACGCGCCAGAAACGGATTCAGACATCAGTGATGACGACGGGCACAATTTAGGCTCAGGCGAATTTCTCAGGGATCATGCAGACCCTGAAAGCATCGCGATGTCGGAACAGCTCGGACAGCAACTACTCGACAAGATTGCTGCTTTACCTCTGCAACAACAACAGTGTTTTCTGTTACGCAGCTGGGAAGGCCTATCAATCACCGAGACCGCCGAGATTATGAAAATAAATGAAAACAGCGTAAAAACGCATTACGCTCGTGCACTGATAAAACTAAAAGAGCCACTGTTGCTCAAATAGATAATTTTGATTTTTGCCGAACAGGTCGTAAGACAGCAGGTTACATCATGCATACTGATAAAGATGAACAGCCATTTAAAAACACGCTTAATTCGGCGCTGGATGACAGCCTGAATAAGCTCTCACCCGAAACACGCCAAAGCTTGCGTAACAGTCGTGAACAAGCACTGGCGCGCGCAGTGAAACCCGCCTTCTGGTCACGCCAAACCTATCGCCTGCCGCTTGCGACGGCTATGGCATTCAGCCTCGCTATAGTCGTTGCCTTGCCGCTCTGGCAGAATGAAGGCACAGTCGAGCTGTCATCAGGCATCAGCCAAACATCTGAACTGGATGATTTATTTATGCTTGCCGAGATTGATGACGATACCCTGCAACTGGTAGAAGACATTGAGTTTGCCTTATGGCTAACCGAAGAAATGGAACAGCAGACAGAGAGGAATCCATTTGAAGAGCAAACGCAAACACAGGCTGACCCCTTGCAGCTTGAGCAGGCAGCAAAAGTCTCTGAGCTATTTATCTATGGGATTACTGATCATGTCTAGCTTAGCGAGCCAAGCCATTCATGCCGAGCTTACCAGCCTGAAAGAGGCTGATAATGCCGATAAGCTGGAGGCTTTTTTACTGTTCATCAACACAAGCATTGAAGAGGAAGGTGATCTGCTGACCCCGCTGGATATCGATGAACTTATCACAGAAGACCCGGTCTCGATGAATCACCTGTCTGACGCCGAGCCACAAGAGGAGATATTGCCATGAACTATATCATTGGCCTTTTGTGTCTATTACTAGCGCTTCCTGTATTCGCGCAATCCTGGGAAAGTTTACCTGAAGCGACGAGACAAACTATCGCACCCCTTGAATCGCGCTGGAATGAATTTGATTCCGACAAACAAAACCAAATACTTCAGGGTCTGGCGAAATGGCAAAGCTTAAATCCTGAAGCGCAGGACAAGGCAAAACAACGATTTTTAAAGTGGCAACAATTAAGCCCGGGTGAACGTCAGACGCTGAGAGAAAAAATGCGAGCCTTCCAGGGGCTGTCCATCGAACAGAAACAGAAACTTCGCGAAAAGATGGGGCAATTTAAGCAATTGCCGCCAGCAAAAAGACAGGAGCTGAGACAAAAGTTTCGTGATCTTTCACCCGCTCAGAAAAAGGCACTCAGGCAAAAATTTCAAAATAGATAGGTTCTTGCTCGTTTTTATTGAAACTGTTGGATCACAACCCTCAGGCACACCAAAAGAAGCTATCTGATTAAAAACTCAGGCCCACTTGGAGTGAACTCGTGGCTAAATCCTCTTCTTGGACAAAGCTTTGGCCATACGCTAAACGCAGCTGCCAGCTTTGCCATAGTAAAGACAGGGAGAGATCCACATAGCCCGCCCCGTCCTCTCCGACGCTGACCACGGATTGTTGCTGAGAAGAATAAGTGCCACCCCGTCGGGGCTGCAGGGTTCGGCTATCTGTCAAACTGGCCTCCCCATCTAAAGACTCTGTCCAGGAAACTTGCACAGCAGGCAAGCAAGCCTGCGTATCACTTATCGACAACCAGTAACTTAAACTTATGCCGGCAAACCCATAGATACTTTTCTGGGATTCATCTCGGCTCAGCGTCAAGCCCGGCAGACTAATACCAAAGGTACGAGACCGCGTCTCACTTTTCTGGTATCCCATACCCAATGATGGCCGTACCTCAAGCTCTTCAACGCGCCATGCATAATCCACAGCGACACTAATATCATCGGTATCGCTCTGGCTTTCATAAAAACTAAGAGAGTCCGGTGATTCCACATCAATGGTGTTTTCAGAGAAACTTATCGTGGAACTAAGCCCCCAGTTTTCTTTGGAATAAAAAAGCGAGAATGCCAGGCCGCTTTGTTCATTCTCCAAGTGGAAGTTACCCTCGCCCAATTTACGTGTGGCACCGCCTTGCCAATAAGACACACTTGCCTGCCAGACATCCGCCAGC
>JBFHPN010000394.1:0-3175 GCA_041592735.1 Oleiphilaceae bacterium
AAGCCGTAAGCTCGATTTATCTTGTATGTTGAATCAGCGCGACCAGCCATATTCACATGACAACATTTCTCACACTATTTTGTCGCTACTGGATATAAATACCAGAGCCTATCAGCCAGGGCTGGATCTACTAAGGCAATGTCGTCATGCCTAGTCCACAAATACTCCATGTTATGGATAAAGGATATTTGACGTTTTTTTCACATGGGTATTGGTACTTTACATTCTAATAAGCGTGTCCCGAAGCTCGTTAAAATCCCAGATTATAATGTGAGTATCCCATTGAATAATGCCATCCAAATTCTGAATTTACACAAAATATTACGTGTTATTTTTACCTGCCTGCTCATATTGAGCCTATTCAGGTTAGGCATGTCGATATATCTTTATCCGCGTATCGCCAATGCCAGTGATCTTTTGTATATGCTGGTGCAAGGTCTGCGAGTTGATATTGTAACAGTAGGTTATTTTTTTCTGATCCCCGCATTGTGTGCTGTTTGGTTGAAAGAGGGTAAATCAAGCCGATTTTTCTCCCGCATATTAAGCCTTTGGCTGATCGTGAGCTTTACAGTTCTGATATTTATGGAAGTGGTCACTCCTGAATTTATTCGAGAGTACGATATTCGGCCAAACAGAATTTTTCTGGATTATCTAATCTATCCCAAGGAAGTCAGCAGTATGCTCTGGGAGGGTTACAAACCTGCTATCGTGTTAAGTTTGTTTGCTTTGATTGTCGCAGTTATTTTTTCACGGCGGTTGTTAATGTTTAGGAGCGTTAACCGCCCATCTTCAGCTTCCGTAAAAACGCTAAGGCAGCGTATTCTTGTTTCAATCTTTATCCTTATTTTGGGGTTTATGGGAATTAGATCCAGTTTGCAGCATAGGCCATTTAATCCTTCCATGGTGTTTTTCAGTAATGATAATTTAGTCAATTCACTGGTCTTGAATTCAACATACTCAGTGTTATTCGCAATGTATAACAGTGGTTCTGAACAGAGCGCCTTTGATCTTTATGGAAAAATGCATGAAAAGAAGATAATTGAAAAAGTTAGAGAAGCCGCAACCTTAAGGTCAGATGAATCACACCGTTTTGTCAGCTATCAAATTCCAACTCAGCGTCTTCACGTTTCGACTTACACAGGCCGCCCAAAAAATATTGTCATTCTTCTTCAGGAAAGCCTTGGCGCAAGGCATGTTGGTGGTCTTGGCGGCGCAAAACTAACCCCTAATTTAGATAAGCTGCTTGAAGAGGGGTGGAATTTCACTCATGCGTACGCCACGGGTACTCGATCTGTACGAGGTATTGAAGCCGTTTTTACAGGGTTCTCGCCTGGACCTTCTCGATCTGTTGTTAAACTCAATAAAAGTCAAACAGGCTTTTTTTCGATAGCGTCATTGTTAAAGCAAAAGAATTATACGACTCAGTTTATCTATGGTGGAGAAAGCCATTTCGATAATATGAAAAGCTTCTTCTTGGGCAATGGTATCGATGATATTCATGATCTCCCTACTTTTAATAATCCCCGTTATGTTGGTTCATGGGGAGCCTCAGATGAAGATCTATATTTTGAAGCGCACCGAGAATTTGAGCGTATGCAGGCAGCTGGCAAGCCATTTTTCAGTCTGGTTTTCACTACCTCGAATCATACCCCCTTTGATTTCCCAGAGGGGTGTTTAGAAAGACTTGAGCACGGAGAGCATACTATGGAAAATGCTATCCGATACTCAGATTGTGCACTTGGTCAGTTTATTGAAAACGCTAAGTCTTCTACTTATTGGGAAGATACGGTTTTCTTATTAATCGCTGATCATGATTCACGAAGCATTGGTTCAGATAGCGTGCCCATTGGGCATTTCAGAATACCTGCGTTATTGTTTGGCAATGGCATAGAACCAAAGTTGGATGAGCGATTGGTATCACAAATTGACTTTCCACCCACATTGCTCTCATTAGCCGGTGTAAGTGCATACCATCCGATGATTGGTTTTGATCTGACTCACGACGTACCTGATAATAAACAACGAGCGATGCTGCAATATAATGAAAATTTTGCTTGGCTCACCAAACAAGAAGCCGTTGTATTGAGGCCGAATCTTGATCCCGCCATTTTTCGTCACGATGGTTATCATCTTATGGAAGAAATTGAAACTTCATCCATGTCCAATCTAGTTGAGTTAGCTCGAGCCAATGCGCTTTGGAGCAGCCTCGCATACAGCAAGGCTTTTTATCGGGATGCCTCTTTTGAATACAAGCCTTGCTGTGAATTCAACCAGTAATCTAATTACTCAGTTGAACCAGCTCCGAGGTCGCCAGATGATTAAACCAAATACCTTTGTTGATATCATTGACGACCCATGGAATCGGGTTGTCAAACAGGGTAATGTCCATGGCTGTAATGTCGTCGGCAGCAAATCCGCTATAAAACGTGATTTCAGACCAGGGTAATTCGAGCGTTGTGGTTTGGCCGGGAATGATAGGATGGCTCTGTATGCTGCTAGTATTCAAGAGCGCATGCCCAACTATATTAGGGTTACTGGTATTGTCATAAAAAACCAGTGAATATTCTTTTGCCCTGACATCGCTGGTGGCGAATTCAATATGAAAAGATTGTGTCCCGCTGTCGGCGGTGAATAGCAAGGCGTTATCGGCGATGGTCATGGCTTCGAGTGCCGGATAACCCCCTGTGGTATCGCCTGTATATTCTGCAGAATAAATAAAACGTTGCCCATCAGCCTGCTCTCCACCCGCTAATCGAAAACTGATGCGCTGAGTGTCGGTATAGCCGCTTTTATCCTGAACGACGATTTCAAGATTGTGAATGTTTAAATAATCAGGGCGCTCGCCTAAGAAAAATTGACAGGTGAAATTGCCGGACTCTTTATAGCAGCGATTATAGGGGCTTGCATCATTGGCACTGAATAATCCCCAGCTCCAGTCTTCATTTAAATCCTTGATATACACCTTGAGAATATCGGAGAGACCTTGTGGATCTTCTATATCCAAGGACAGGGTAAATTCCAGGGTGCGTAGTTCCGACGTTGGCCATTTTTCATAAAAACTAGGATGGGTGTGAATGACGTCGGTGTATACCGAAAGAATCTTGGGCGCAAACTTCTCTTCGCCAGGGCCGGATGAGCAGGCGCTCAGGAAAGCGCCTAAAAGCACCATAAAGGA
>JBFHPN010000395.1:0-3165 GCA_041592735.1 Oleiphilaceae bacterium
AGGAAGGCGGGCAAAGCCTGCCACAAACTGTTTTCAACCACCGCAAAGCCCCATTTGGCTTCGTCAACGGCACTAGGACGATCCTGACGTATTTCATCCGAGTGCCAGGCCTCACATACCAGGCGATTAAGCCTTTCAAGAATATCTCTGCGTTCCTTGTCATTCAGATCTGTACGATCCTTCGCTGCAAGACACTCACTCATTGCATCATATTTCATGATCAGGGTGCGCCTGGTCACTTCGGTCGGGTGTGCTGTCAGAACAAACTCTATCGCTAACTTATCTAACAATTCCAAGAGTGAAGCCTTACTCCCCTCTTGCTGGCGAATGCGGCCTAGCAATTCATCAAAGGTCTCCATTCCGACTTCCTGTTCGGTTCGATTTCGTCTGACACTATGATATTGCTCGGCTATATTGGCCAGATTCAAAAACTGGTTAAAAGCTCGCGCGACATAAAACATTTCATCATCACCCAGTGCCTCCAAAAGGCCTACAAGCTCCGGGCTGGCATCGCCAGCTCGTTCGCGATCCTGTTTTGCCGTGGCACGGATTGCTTCAACCTTATCCAGAAAAGATTGCCCCAGATGTTCTTTGATATTTTGCCCCAGTAATTCACCTAGCAATCGAACATTTTCTCGAAGTTCAGGGTGTAATTGAGCCATAGACATCCTCTGTATTATTAATACTAAACACACTTGATTTTGATAAAACCAACCCAAATTCAGTAACAAATCCCTACAATTCTCAGGACGAAAAAAATATCGAGTTTCACTAAACTCTATTAGAGCAAGGTCATTTTTTAGTGATGGTTATTTTTGCTGTAACGGTTGATTGCATTTTACTTTTCCAACAAACGTACACCAGAAGAAGCAGGGCTGAGTTATTGTTTGGTTGGACAAAGCGAACGTTATTATCAGTCAGACCAGCACCTTACGAGACTGTTATTGATTTCCAGTCTAACGCAAAGATGCCAGACCTGAAAGTCATGTCACTTGCGTCATTGCAAATAGTTTGAAAAGGAAGGTTATATGAAAATTAAAGCACTCGCCTCAAACTGGGAAAAGCAAGCCAAAGCCATCTTAACTGCAGAAGAGTTTGCATTCAGACTCCCCTTGGAAGATGCCGCCAAAATTAATGCCTTAGCCGAAATGTACCCAAAACGCAGCCGAAGCGAAATTTTAGGTGAATTACTATCCGCCGCACTGGAAGAACTTGAAACCTCATTGCCTTATGTAGCGGGAGAAAAGGTCATTGCGCAAGATGAAATGGGCGATCCCTTGTATGAAGATGTGGGTCCCACACCGAAATTCATCACCCTGAGTCAAAAGCATCTGAACTTGCTGAAACAACAAGGCAAAAAAGCAGCAAACGCGTGATCACCCCAGATCAGAACCTGGCTGCCTTGTAACTGCTTAGTACGCACAGCTCAGTGTGCGGCCAAAAAACATGCCTTGGCGGTATTAATCGTTTTTACTAAAGATACTAAATACCGGCCTGGCACTTTGTTTTTGAGAAAATCGGTCTACTCTATAAGTAATCGATTCATTTCATGGCTTTACGCCGTTGCCCAATATCATTCAAGAGCCTGATGCAGACAATTTTTCACACCTGCTGCCGAAACGACCTCAACACCAAAAAGCGTGGCTGGGTCGCTATCAGCTTTACGATTCTGCTTCTGCTACTGATAATTGCGCCCAATAGTCACGCCAGATCAGAACAAGAAATAAAAGCCGTGTATCTGTACAACTTCATGAAGTTTGTCACCTGGCCGGATTTAGCCTCCAACTCACCATTCAGTTTATGTGTTCTGGGTGAAGATATCGTTAACGACAGATTGAAGACCCTGGCCGGACAACCCGTAAATGGAGAGGCTTTAAGCATCCACTTTATGAGCAAACCTTCCAGCGATCAACATTGCAGTGCTGTATTCATTGGCGAGTCTGAAAAGAAATTCATCAAAGAGATCGTGCAGTTTTATTCAAAGACACCCACGCTAACCGTTAGCAGTGTAGAGAATTTTATTCAAAGCGGAGGCATGATCGGCTTTATTGCGCAAGGCAACCTCATTCGTTTTAACATTAATTTAAAACAGGCCAGAGAAACGCAACTCTCCATCAGCTCCAAGCTGCTTGAACTGGCCATAAAGGTAGAACAATAAGATGCTGAATTTCAAAGATCTGCCTATCCGGACAAAATTGATCTGCTTTATTATGCTTAGCGCTATGCTGAGTGTATTGATATTAAGCTCGGTGTTTGTATTTCAACGCTATCACTCTTTCAAACAACAAATTCAAGACGAGATTTCAGCCATCACCCACATCATTGCAGACCGAAGCAATGCCGCCGTGTTATTTGAAGATAAAACAGCCTTAACAGAAACCTTATCAAGTCTCGCGCTTCACCCTCAGATTGTAGCCGCCTGCACATACAGCATTATCAATGTCAGGCTGGCACATTACACGCAATCCACGCAAATACGTGCTGCTGATTCACCCCAAAATAAACCATCCATGCCAGACTGCCCACAAGCCATTCACTCGCATGAGTCCTTTTTTAGCGAGGGTTATTTTTATATTTCTGAACCTATCGTAGCCAGTAATGAAGTGGTGGGTACAATATTCATCAAAGCCTCTACCGCAAAACTCAGACAAGAACTACTCACAACCACTTTTACGGCGCTTACTCTTTCTTCGTTTGTTATCTTTTTGGCCTTCGCCCTGGCACGCTATATCCAGCGCTTTATATCTAATCCCCTGCTGGAGCTGAAAGAGGCAACCAAGTATGTCAGCCTGGATATAGATCATGTACCCCAGGTACAAAAGCATAACAATGATGAAATTGGTGAACTAGTCGATGCGTTCAATACCATGCTGCAAACCATTGCAGAACAGAACAAGATTATCCTGACGCATACCGATAACCTTGAACAGGAAGTCAACGAGCGCACCAAAGAATTGGCACTGGCCAACCGTGAACTGGAAGCCTTCAGCTATTCAGTCTCTCACGATTTGAAAGCACCCTTAAGAACGATAGATGGCTTCAGCCTTGCTTTGGAAGAAGATTACAGTGATCAATTAGATAGCACCGCCCTGCACTATCTAAACAGGGTACGCGCCGGCAGCGCCAAAATGACACAACTCATCAATAACTTACTTCAACTATCCA
>JBFHPN010000396.1:0-3162 GCA_041592735.1 Oleiphilaceae bacterium
GGCCGTAAGTTCCAGAAACCCACTGTATTCGAAGCACATACGGTGCTGGATAATCTGGAATTATCCTTGAAAACCAATAAAGCGATATTGCCTAATCTTTTTGCCAGATTAAGCTCCGATGAAATACAGCGCATTGATGAAGTGCTTGAAACCATCGGCTTGAAAGAACAACGCATGTTGCTGGCGGGTTCGCTGTCTCATGGCCAGAAACAATGGTTGGAGATTGGCATGTTGCTGGTCTCGGAACCGCGTTTGTTGCTGGTAGATGAACCCGTGGCAGGAATGACCGCCCAGGAAACCGAACGAACGGCTGAGCTGCTGACCTCGTTAGCTGGTGAGCGAACAGTCGTGGTGGTCGAGCATGATATGGAGTTTGTGCGCTCGATCGCTCGCACAGTGACCGTCTTGCATCAGGGCTCTGTGTTAGCAGAAGGGTCTATGGACGATGTGCAAAATAATGCGGCAGTGCGTGAAGTGTATCTGGGAGAAGAAGAATGATCGCCATCAACAAACTGAATCAACATTACGGTGGTACCCAAATCCTCTGGGATCTCGATATGCAGATAGAAGCAGGTTCTCGCACCTGTATTATGGGCCGCAACGGCGTGGGTAAGACGACCTTGTTAAAATGCCTGATGGGTCTGCTTCCGGTGACAAGTGGTGACATTTTGCTGGAAGGTAAGCCGATCCAAAAGAAAACTGCTGAAGATCGAGCGCCAGCAGGCATCGCGTATGTCCCCCAGGGCCGCGAAATCTTTCCACTACTGACGGTTGAAGAAAACTTGCGTCTTGGTTTGCCGATTCGGAAAAAGCGCGCGACAGGTGCCACCGATGCCTCGGAAATTCCCCAAAAAATATTTGATCTGTTTCCCGTCTTGGGTGAAATGCTTCATCGTCGCGGTGGGGATTTGTCCGGTGGTCAACAGCAGCAGCTGGCCATAGGTCGCGCCCTGGTTATAGAACCCACTGTGCTGATACTGGACGAACCCAATGAGGGTATTCAGCCGAATATCGTTAAACAAATTGGTGATGTCATCCTCAAGCTAAATGAGGAAGAAGGTTTAACTGTGATTCTGGTTGAGCAGAAGTTGGGTTTTGCGCGCCGTATTGGTCAATCTTTCCGTTTGATGGACAAAGGCCGCGTTGTGGCGCAAGATTCCATGGACAAACTCAGTGATCAACTGATCAAACAATATTTGGCGGTATAATCTTTGCAAGTAAAGCTGCCCAAAGAGGATGGTGACTTTATGAACATGGCGATACCGCAAAGA
Source organism: Oleiphilaceae bacterium (assembly GCA_041592735.1). Classification (GTDB taxonomy): domain Bacteria; phylum Pseudomonadota; class Gammaproteobacteria; order Pseudomonadales; family Oleiphilaceae; genus PZPK01. The sequence goes on from JBFHPN010000396.1 coordinate 1,272, forward strand.
CTCGAATTTGACTCCACCATGGCGCTAGAACAGCCGAAACGCATCAGGCCGTCCACTTGGTCTGCCTACCTCCATTTGAGCTTTGCGCAACGAGCACGCGGAGTGCGGCTGGTCGAAACCGCGCATGAAGGCCCCTTGTATGTGCAAAAGGCGTTTTATCCCGAAGGCGATCAATGCGCACATTGTTATTTACTGCATCCGCCGGGTGGCCTGGTAACCGGGGATGACTTGTCTGTTTCAGTCCAGGTGCAAGCCAATGCGCATGCACTGATCACCACACCGGGTGCCGGGCGGGTCTACAAGCAGCGTGAACAGGGTGGTGTTCAATCCCAAAAGATTCATTTAAACGTTGCGGAGCAGGCTTGCCTTGAGTGGTTGCCACTCGAAACCATTCTGTTTCCAAATTCACATGCACGTCTGAATAGTCGTATTGATCTGGCTGAAGGGGCAAAAGTGATTGCCTGGGATGTCACCTGTTTCGGCTTACCTGCCAATGGCATTACTTTTGATGAAGGCAGTGTCGATCAGCATCTGCAAGTCTGGCAGGCGGGTAGAATAAAGCTCAATGAACGCCTGGTGCTCGATTTGCCGTTACGTCAACCCAAGCAGGGCCAAGAAACTTCAGCCAGCTTAAAACCTACCCTATTAACGGGGAATGCAGGTTTACGCGCCAGACCGGTGCATGGCTTGCTAATTGCAGGGCCTTTCAACATAGACCAACAGCATATTGATGATCTTATTGAACAACTCAGAGCCATACAGCCTCGATTAGCGCAAGAGCAGGCGGCAGCTGTGGTTTCTGTGACCCAAAATGGAGCATTTTTAGTGGCGCGGTACCTGGGGTGGTGCACTGAATCAGCGCATCATTGTTTTCGGCAGGCCTGGCAAGCTTTAAGGCCTGTTTTAATGCGTAGAAGCGCGGTTCCTCCTAGAATTTGGGCTACATAATGGTGCATTTTTGTGTAGCCCTGAAAAGTGTTTCCAGGGGCGTATCTGTTGATGAAAAAATTTAGCGAATAAAAAAAGAGGTAAAACAAGATGGAACTCTTACCCAGAGAAAAAGACAAGTTATTGGTGTTCACCGCAGCCCTCTTGGCGGAACGTCGCCTCAATAGAGGCTTGAAGCTCAATTACCCGGAAGCGATGGCCTATCTGACGATGGAAATTATCGAAGGTGCGCGTGATGGTAAAACCGTGGCGGAACTGATGAGTTATGGTAAAACCCTTTTACGTGAAGATCAGGTGATGGATGGCGTGGCGAGTATGATTCATGAAGTTCAAGTAGAAGCGACGTTTCCCGATGGTACCAAGTTAGTTACGGTGCATGATCCCATTTGTTGATAACGCTTACAATGAATAGATGCTTTTGCTCGTTAAGCTTGTCGAAACGGGAAAGAAGCCAGAACAAAAAGAAACAAGAATAAATAGAGACAGCAAATCTCGTTTTAGAGGCGTATATCCGGGAGATGGAACCTCCCTTCGACAAGCTCAGGGAACGGGCCATAGCATAATCAGGAGCTAAACATGATTCCAGGAGAATATCAGGTTGCACAGGGAGACTTAGTCCTCAATGAAGGGCGGGAAACTGTGACCATTCGTGTCGAGAATACAGGGGATCGGCCGATTCAGGTTGGTTCGCATTATCATTTTTATGAGACGAATCCGGCCTTACACTTTGACCGGGACGCCACCAAAGGTTTCAGACTGAATATTGCCTCGGGTACAGCCGTGCGTTTTGAGCCTGGGCAAGGGCGTGAAGTTGAGTTGGTCGCCTATGCCGGTACACGCACAATTTATGGTTTCAGAGCTGAGGTGATGGGGCAGGTAAAAGGAGAGACGGCATGAGCAAAACACCGGTAAAAGGCACATCCAACAAAACCATGGATCGCCA
>JBFHPN010000397.1:0-3140 GCA_041592735.1 Oleiphilaceae bacterium
GATCTGACTCAAAAGCTCAAGGTGCTCGCTGGTTGCTTCGAGCGGTACAATCAAGACAAATAAAATATCGACAGGTTTGTTGTCGATGGCGTCAAAATCAATTTGCTCTTCCAGGGTAAATAAGCATCCAATAACTTTGTCGAGGTTTTCCAGGCGACTGTGTGGGATGGCAATACCCTGACCGATGCCTGTGCTACCTAATCGTTCTCTGGTAATGAGGTTTTCAAATATCATATCCTCTTCAAGTTGAGGATACTGACGTGAAATTTGGGTTGCTACTTCTTGAAGGATTTTTTTCTTACTGCTCCCGGGCAGACCCGTTTGGGTCAGCTCGGGAGATAAAATCGCCTCAATCGTAATAGTTTGGTTAGACATGTTATTACTCAATTAACGTTTAACATAGTGCACTGTTAGATGGATGCTAGCGATTAGTAGCGCCATGAGCACGATCTACTTTCTTTTCTTTATGCTTTAGGATTTGTCGGTCAAGTTTGTCTACTAACATATCTATCGAAGCATACATATCTTCATGTTCTGCCGTTCCGTGAATATCAGCGCCACTGATATGCAAGGTAGCTTCAGCAATCTGACGTTGTTTAAGAACGGATAGGGTCACTTGCACATTACTGATTGAATCGATATGTCTTTCTAATTTTTGCAATTTTGTGCTGACGTAGTCCTTTAGTGAATCGGTAAGATCTATATGATGGCCAGTAATATTTAATTGCATAAATGTTCTCCTATCATTTTAGTAAAGTACGATCTTAAGGCTCGATCATACTTGTTTGGGTCGACTTATTCAGTTAAACATGCGTTTAAGATTGTAAGCGACATTGTTTTTGTTTGACTCTTATCCAGCTTACAGGAAGCGTCTCCTGCTAATTTTTCAGACCAGTTGTTTACGCTCGTTCGAGGGAGGTATGTTCATAGATTCCCTGTACTTGGCAATAGTTCTTCTGGCCACATTAACACCTTGCTCCTGAAGTAAATCTGCAATTTTGCTATCACTGAGTGGCTTTTTTGGATTTTCAGCGGATACCAGTTTTTTAATGATGGCTCTGATGGCGGTAGATGAACATTCACCCCCGGACGTAGTGCCAACATGGCTGGAGAAAAAGTACTTCAGCTCAAAAATACCCCTCGGCGTATGCATATATTTTTGTGTGGTAACGCGGGAAATAGTTGATTCATGCATCTCAACCGCTTCTGCAATATCGTGCAGTATCAAGGGTTTCATTGCTTCATCGCCGTAATCCAGAAAGCCCTGTTGATGCGCGACAATTTGGCTTGCAACTTTCAACAAGGTTTCATTTCGACTTTGTAAACTCTTTATAAACCACTTGGCTTCCTGAAGCTGGTCTTTTAAATAAGTGTTATCCTGGCTGTTGTCGGCACGCTTGATGTATGAAGCGTAACTATCGTTGACACGCAATTTAGGTGCTATGTCCGGATTCAGTTCAACGCTCCATCGATCCTTTTCTTTTTTGACGATTACATCTGGCACGATATATTCAGGTTCTGCTGACGCAATGGCTTCACCTGGCCGAGGATTCAGGGACTGAATAAGTGAAATGACTTCTTTTAGCTCATGTTCTTTTAAGCGGCTTCGTCTTAGTAGCTGAGCGTAATCGCGATTTCCCAAAAGATTAAGGTAATGGCTGATGACCAGTTTAGCTTGTCCCAGCCATGGCGTATCAGGGGGAAGTTGCTTGAGTTGCAGAAGCAGGCAATCGGGTAAATCTTTCGCAAACACCCCAGGTGGATCGAAATGCTGTATGCGCTTGAGGACGGCTTGTACCTCATCCAGTTCGATGGGGTCTTCATCTTCTTCAGAGAACAGATCATCGTGAATCTCTTCTATGCTGGCTGTCAGGTAGCCATCCATATCTGTGGAATCAATGATTGAAACCGCAATATATCGGTCGCGATCAGACATGGGTGTTAAATTCAGCTGCCAATGCAAATGATCGCTCAAGGACTCACTGGCTGAATTGCGACTTTCGAAAGAACCATAGTCATCTTCTGAAGCGCTGCTGCTGGAGGGGGCATTATTCGGATAAATGTCCTCCCAGACAGTATCTACCGGAAGGTCGTCCGGAATGTTGTCAGACCAGTCATCCTGGCTGTTGTCATTCGACCCTTTAATTTCTGAATCCATACGCGAGTTATCAAGGGAATCTGAGTACTCACTCAGATTAAACTCGTCATTGTTGTCTTTGCCGTCCTTTTGCTTCCCCAAATGTGCGTCCAGGTCTAGCGAATCGCTGTCACCGGAATCCTCATCACTTAGTTCCAGCATTGGATTTGATTCCAGCGCTTCCTGGATTTCTTGTTGAAGATCGAGTGTAGAAAGTTGCAACAAGCGAATTGCTTGCTGTAACTGGGGTGTCATCGTTAGCTGTTGACCCAGCTTTAACTGCAGAGAGACCTTCATGACATTCGGGCTCTCAATAAAATAAAACGTGAACTTTGGATCATGTAGTGTCGCTTATATTTATCTGCTGGAAATAAATGATTGGTTATAAATTATAAGTCAGTGGTATTAGTGTAGTGCCACCTTGACTTGTTGTGAAACAAAAACAGCTTTATTTAGTCTTACTTTATGCAAATTATTGATTCGTATCAATAAACGTCATTATGCAAAATGGGATCTATCTCCCATATGGCACTAAAGCCTGAACTGATCGCCCAGATACACCTCTTTAACCTTTTGGTTAGCGAGTATTTCATCTGCACTGCCGGAAGCAATAATATGTCCGCCACCAACAATATAAGCCTTCTCGCAGATATCGAGCGTTTCCCTGACATTATGATCAGTAATCAGTACACCAATGCCTTTGTCTTTTAAATGCTTGATGATTTTTTTAATATCACTGACCGAAATCGGATCGACACCTGCAAAGGGTTCATCAAGCAAGATGAAGTCAGGCTCCATTGCTAAGGCGCGCGCTATTTCAACGCGTCGCCGTTCTCCACCGGATAAGGCCATGCCAGGGCTATCTTTAATGTGTGTGATATGAAATTCTTCAAGTAAGGCCTGCATTTTCGCTAAGCGCTGGGGTTTGCTCAAATCTTTTCTGATCTCAAGTATGCCAAGTATATTGTCCTTAACGCTGAGTTTTCTAAAGATAGACGCTTCC
>JBFHPN010000398.1:0-3134 GCA_041592735.1 Oleiphilaceae bacterium
CCACCCGTATGCAACAGTAATACTTTGGAGCCAGCAGGAATTCGCCCTTGATGAATAAATTCTGCCACACCATATAGCATTTTACCGGTATAAACCGGGTCGAGCAGCAGACCATGCTGCGCATAGATATCAGAAATAAAGGCTTTCAGGCGTTCATTCATTTTGGCAAATCCGCCAAAATGATAATCATGACTAAGCGTCCACTCATTCAGGTGCCGAGCATCTTTCAGCTGCTTTTCAATGCGCTGCTCAAGGTCATATGCACCCTTTAATGCTGAAAATCCAAGGCACTGCGCCCGCCCCACCCGGGCTCGGACAATCCCAGCCAATGTTGTGCCTGAACCAACCGGACAAACAATATAGTCGTAATCGATCAACCCCTGATGATGCAAGGCATTAAAAAGCATTTCAACACCGAGGACACCATCTTCTCCCGCCCCACCCTCAGGAATAATCCAGGCATCCGGATACTGTGACATGAGTGCTGCATAATTTGGCTGCTGCGTTTCACCCATCGCTGTCATATTGCGATACGCTTCTCTGGAAAGCCATTGCAGCGTCATCCCCCAGGACTGGCAATCTTGCTGGGTGGCCGAAAGCGACTCGACTGGCTCACCTCTGACAATGCCAATGGTGGAGATATTAAGATGCTTACCTGCATAAGCCAGGGCATGCAAGTGGTTTGAATGAGCCCCACCAAAACTCAAAAACTGGTTTTTACCGGCTTGATAACCATGCAGTATTGAATATTTCAGCTTGTACCATTTATTGCCAGACACAAAAGGATGAATTTTATCCAACCTCAAACAGTCTATTTTGACGAGTTTTTTTTGTGAAAAATCAAAGCTACAGGTGTCTATCTCCGGTAAAAAATCGACAAACTCCTTTAGCGATTGCTGGAATAATGCGTCAACTTTGCTCATTTGCCTGATGCCTACTGCAGTGATCATCAATTCCAGGTTCAAAGTCACTTGGAATACTGACTTTAGAGACGGGTGCCGCGCAAATTTGACCTTGCGGACCAACATGCCGACAGACAGGATTTTCAAAATGCTCCAGCCAAGCCAGATATAAGGCCTCTGTGACATAACACTTAGACGCAACATAAGCATTCGGATTATCGATATAACGCAGAATATCATCAGATGTCATGGTGACATGACCGGCACCAGGGTGATACACAACATGAACCACCTCTAATTCCTTTAGTCGCTTGAGTAGTGAAACGCTCTCAATACCCCCACTCATCGACTCGCTAAGCTCTTCCAACTCTGCCCTTAACTGCTCTTCTCGATCTGCACGATTGGCAAGCTCTGCATCCTTGCGCTCCAGCTGTTCTTTCAAAAGCACAATCTCGGCTTCCATTTTCTGCCTTTCCAAGCCCTGACGCTCGCCACCGGAGGCGTTCTTGAGACTAGCCTCAAGCTTTGCCATCAACGCCGCCTGATCACTTACCTTATCCTGCAAACTTAAAAACTGATCATTCCTGGAAGAAAGCTTATCCTTCAACTTTTCATTCATCAGTTTTAATTGTTCGACAGTCTGTTTCAGCGTTTGAATTTCGTTTTTATAGGCATGCAGACTGATCATTTGCTCCCGATCAATACTGTCGGCAAAATGCTCTTTGCTTGATTCAAGAGTTCTTATCCGCAAACGCTGCTCTTTTAACAAACGAGCGAGCTTAATGCGTTTTTCCTGATCGCTATCGACATCAGCCGCCAGATCATCAAGCACCGGAAATGACTTTACTTCCGGCTTGGATAATACGGGAACATCCACTTCATCCGCACTAAATTTGAAGCGCAATCTGTTTTCCTCTACCGCTTTCTTTACCAAAAGAAAATCGTTAGAACCCGGCGTCATATCTGGATCCCATAAATCATTCAAATGCCAATTGATGGAGCATTGACCTCGACAAGCCAGCTTAATCGGGCCACCGCCAAGATCAGGGCCACGACCACTGATTTCAGCCAAACGCTCAACGGGAACATTCCAGCTGGCATCGGCCCGGCCATCTTCATCAAAATACAGAATAAAAAAAACCAGCGCCTTAATTTTTCCTGTTTTGCTGATGACCGCATAAACGGCTCGCGCTTCTTGTTCCGCATAGTCCGGAAGCGATACCAAGCCATCAAGCAATGCTTCAAATTCAGAAAAAAGCATGTGTCGGCTTACCTGCCTGCTCTCTATAAAAAACACAGCTTCATACACTGATGAATTACGATTTGCCATATCATCCTCAGCCTGCCTGTGAACTGGCAGGTTTTTTATTAATCTTCACTGTAGTTTAGTAGAATAACGCGGATCCACACGCCTAAAATGCAAATTAATATGCCTTCACAGAGATTCACTTCACACATGCGCGTAACAGTTCAGGCATTCGCCTTACAGACAGATCCGAGCATGAGCACGGCAAGCATCGACAGATACAAGATAAAATGGGTACAACGGCGAGATTGATGTCTTGAGAGGATATAAGCAGGAAACTAACAGAGGCAGATAATGCAGTACTTATAACTCGACTGCATCATCAACAAACTCTTCCTGCTCTTCAAGATAATCAAGATTCAGATTCTCTTCTTCATAATCACTCATAGTGTATTCCTTATAAAAAACGGTATAAAACAACTTCATTATCAGCCAGGGATATCGACCAACAAACCGAGTTTACACACTAAAAATGACAAATAAGTGACAACAGCGAAGAGGGCAAGAAATATAAGCAAAGGGGGCTGACAATCGATTATTTTTTTTGGGGGGGCGAAATTTAAGAACAGAAGCAGAATAATATGAAACGAGAGTATGCAAATACTTGAGATTTAAATAATTAAGTGGCGGACCGGACGGGACTCGAACCCGCGACCCCCGGCGTGACAGGCCGGTATTCTAACCAGCTGAACTACCGGTCCGCAAAATTTGATATGTCGTAATCTATGCCAATTCTGTTCAATGAATTGGTGGGTGGTACAGGGATCGAACCTGTGACCCTCGCCTTGTAAGGGCGATGCTCTCCCAGCTGAGCTAACCACCCAACTCGAAATTGAGAAGCGCATTGTAATGATTTATAAATCTCTGTCAATTACAAAAACACTTTTTTAAGCAAAAACTTTAATATTTTTTTATCCAGATAAAAA
>JBFHPN010000399.1:0-3130 GCA_041592735.1 Oleiphilaceae bacterium
AACGTTCTGGCACGCGGCTTGCGCCTGCATATTGAAGACAGAGTGATTATTCATGAAAATAAAACGGTAGTGTTTTAAACGTGCAAAATGGGCTCAGGCCCCAGGGCTTGAGACTCATGACATCTGCTCAGACATGGCTTGATTAAACTGGGTGATCGAAAATTGAGCCTGGCGTTGCTTTGCTTCTTCTTCCTTGTCTTTGAAAAATACCTTTATTTCATAATTGTCTTTGGTTTGCTGAATGGCTTCGGCTCTGACAAGTTCGGTTAAATCTTCCGGGCATAAGTTATCTTTGTGTTTGATGATTCTTTTTATTTCGGCTTCTAAGGCTTTTAAAGCCTCTTTGCTTGGGGCAAGGCCTTTTTGTTTTCTGATAAAGCGTTTCAATTTTAACTGTCTGTCGGCACGGGAATGAAGCGACATGTTCCAGGCTGTGACGATAATAGCCAATCGAGATTGAAGCTCTTGTCTGCCGCTCACTGCATTGAGCAGATCACCACTGATGTCGACGAGTTTTTGTGAGATATTTTCGTGGGTTGTCATATAAATCCAAAATGATTAGCGTAGCGTCATCTCGCATTGAGCCAGATAGCGTTAAATGAGGTGAATGGTATCGGATCATCAGACCCTTTAACAAGGATCAATTTTTTACCAACACTATTCACTCTCCGATAAAACCACCCGATTGTCTTGCCCAGAGCTGAGCATATAAGCCATTCTCGGCTAATAGTTCGGCATGGGTGCCATGTTCTATGATCTTGCCTTCATCCAGCACAATTAAACGATCCAGCGCGGCTATTGTAGATAAGCGATGCGCAATGGCAATGACGGTTTTGCCTGCCATCAGTTTAAACAAGCTGGCCTGAATGGCGGCTTCTACTTCGGAATCCAGGGCCGAGGTGGCCTCATCGAGAATTAGTATCGGGGCATCTTTTAATAGCACACGGGCAATCGCAATGCGCTGACGCTGGCCACCCGATAGTTTGACACCGCGTTCGCCAACTTGCGCATCGTAGCCAGTATTACCCATCGGGTCGCTCAGTGAGAGTATAAAATCATGGGCTTCAGCTTGTTTAGCGGCTTCGATCATGTCGTTTTCGCTTGCACCGGGTTTGCCGTAGAGAATATTTTCTCTTACAGAACGGTGCAACAGCGCAGTATCTTGCGTCACCATGCCTATTGCGGCGCGCAGACTTTCCTGGTTTACCTCGGCAATGTTCTGGCCATCCAGAAAAATTCCGCCACCTTGGATATCATGAAAACGCAATAACAGATTGACCAGGGTTGATTTGCCTGCACCGGATCGACCGACCAGACCAATTTTTTCTCCAGGCTGGATCTTCAGGCATAAATCCTCAAACACCTGTTGCTGGCTGTCATAGTGAAAGCAGACGTGTTTGAATTCGATATGACCTTTCACCCTGCTTATATCGGGTGCATCAGTTTGATCTTGAACGTCTCTGGTGCGAGAGAGGGTGGTGATGCCGTCTTGAACCGATCCGATATTTTCAAACAGACTTGAGACCTCCCACATAATCCATTGCGACATGCCATTCAGGCGCAGGGAGAGCGCAATGGCTACCGCAATGGAACCGGTCGATATGGCTTGCTCACTCCATAACCAGATAGACAATGAAGATATAGTAAATAGAAGAAGGACATTTAATATCCATACCGAGACATTCAGCTTTGTCGCCAAACGCATTTGAGGATGCACGGTATCCAGAAACTGACTCATGCTCTGTTGCGCATAATCGGCCTCTCGCTGACTGTGCGAAAATAATTTAACTGTTTGAATGTTGCTGTAACTGTCGACGACGGCTCCCACCATCGATGAGCGCGCATCTGCCTGCTTACTGGATATCTGTCTTAATTTGGGAATGAAATAATACAGTGCGCTGATATAGCCTGTCAGCCAGACTAATAAAGGCAGGCTGAGACGATAGTCTGACGAAGATACGACCAGCGTCATCCCAATAAAATAAATGCTGATAAATAGCAGCACATCCAGTAACTTCATAACAGTTTCACGCACTGAAAGCGCCGTTTGCATCACTTTGGTAGCGATTCTGCCGGCAAATTCATCTTGGTAAAACGCCAGGCTTTGTCCTAATAAATAACGATGGGCCTGCCAGCGGATTCTCATGGGATAATTGCCCAAGAGCGCCTGATGAATAACGCTGGCATGAAACAGAACAGCTAACGGCAAACCAAGAAGCACAATTCCGGCCATCAATATCAAGGTGTTGCCTTCTTCCTGCCAAAGGGTTTCAGGTTGTTTGGATGAAAGCCAATCTACCAGATCTCCCAGAAAACCAAACAGCGTAACCTCCATAATCGCTATACTGGCGGTGAGCATCGCCATGATTATTAACAGCCCGGTGACCCCTTTGGTGTAGTGGAAACAGAAGGCGACCAGACTTTTTGGTGGTTGCTCTGGCGGCTGGGGCGGAAACGGGTTGATTAGTTTTTCGAAAAAGGTAAACATCATGCGTGCTTCGTTATGCTCTTATGTTTAAAATGCGGCGTTTAATATAGCAGATATGTCGCGTCAGCTGTTAAACTCAATTGGCTGAACGCGGACTGTTAATCCAAGATTGAAAGCAAAAGGAAAGCTTAGTGACCCAGTATGATTCAAATAAGTCCGAGACCTTAATTGACATGGAAGCCCTCAAAGTAAATTTTATGGGGGATATGGATATCATCAAACAAATTCTGCAGACTTTTTTGGTGGCCTACGAGCATTTTTCCGCTGAATTCGATGCCCTGAATAAAAAGGGTGATCGAGTGGAGCTATCCCGTCTGGTTCATGGGCTAAAAGGATCTTCGGCTAATATTCGTGCGGGGGTTTTATCCTCGCAAGCGGCTACGCTGCAAAAAAGAATTGAACAAAATGAAGACTACACGCAATTATCTGAAGCATTGGCAACTACTTTCGAACAATTAAAGAAAGAGATAAGTGCTTTATTGGCTGATTAGGAATTGCCTTAGAATATCTGCTATCAAAGAATAATAAACGCCTGTTTTCATAGGTTGGGAGTAAAGGGTGAATAAACTACACGCAAGTTGGGAAGCTTTCGAAAACTGGTTATTGGATCCTCCATCCCAAACGCTATCGCCAGCTATCCAC
>JBFHPN010000400.1:0-3123 GCA_041592735.1 Oleiphilaceae bacterium
ACATGAAATATTAAAGCTGATTGCCAAAGGCATGAGCAATAAACTAATTGCACGCGAATTAGATATATCAGATGGTACCGTTAAAGTGCATGTCAAACATGTGCTCAAAAAACTCGATTTGAATTCTCGGGTAGAAGCCGCCGTCTGGATGGTAAATCAGCCGAAATAGCTGGCCATGTTACTGACCACCGCATTCTGTCCACTGGGGGCAGGTTTGCAGGTGGTCGTTCACCATACCGACGGCCTGCATGAACGCATAACAGATAGTCGGCCCGACAAAATTAAAGCCATATTTTTTAAGCGCCTTGGACATGGCAACAGACTCGGCTGTTGAAACAGGCACGTCTTTCATGGTTAACCAGGCATTCTGAATGGGCTTTCCCCCTACAAAAGACCACAGAAAGTCCGAAAATGGCCCGATTTCCTTCTCTATTTTCAAATAACCTTGGGCATTGCGAATAATAGATGCCACTTTTAACTTATTCCGAATAATGCCTGGGTTTTGCAGTAAGGCCTCTATTTTATGCTGGTCATAGGTAATAATTTTTTCCGGCATAAAGTGGTCATAAGCCTCATAGTATGTTTGCTCTTTCTTTAAAATGGTAAGCCAGCTCAACCCGGCCTGTTGGCCATCCAGACAAAGTTTGGCGAATAAATCCAGGCTGTCATAACGCGGGCGCCCCCAGATATGATCGTGATAATGCTGATATTGCGGATCTGTTCCGCACCAGGGGCAGCGCATTGGGGAATCAGTTGTCTTGTGCATAACCTGCCTTTATTCTGTATTCGTGTCTGAAAGCGGCGTCTTGATAAACGATGGTGGAATTTTACGCCACGCAAAACGTATATTAATAGACTCAATAATTGTTTTAGCGTGGTGTTCTCATATAATGACCTGAACTTTGCGCATTCTTCTCTTTAGTTAATCGTCCTACAGGGGCTTTATTTTGTCTGCATCCGCCACTGAAAAAAAACCATTAATCAATCCACGCTCCAAGATCTTCTGGCTGCTGCTACTGTTCATGCTATACAGTGCATTCGGTTGGCTGGCTGTGCCCTACATCGTCAAGACCCAGATCAAAAGCAACCTTGAATCTCTGGCATCCTGGCAATCCGATATTCAAAAGGTGGTGTTTAATCCTTATGCGTTATCACTAGAGTTGCGCCAAGCCAGTATAGAAGACGCTAGCGGGAAACCGGTGCTAAGCTTCGATCGGCTTTTTGTGAATCTAAGCTTATTCACATCACTGGGCGGAAGCCTGGCCTTCGATGAAATTTCTCTCGAGAAACCACAAGTGTATCTTGATCTTGATAATACCGGTAGCACCAACTTTCAACGCGCTTTTGCTTCCGAGAACAGCGTTCAGGACACTGAGCCTACCGAGCCAGAAAGTGGGCCAGTAAAACTTATGTTTAAACGCATACGGATAGATGAAGGCGCCATATTTTTTTCTGACCTCTCTGGTGATACCCCATTCGAGCTGGCACTATCACCTTTATCCTTAGCACTCGAAGATTTCTCAACCCATCACAACGAAGGCGGCGAATACAGCTTATCCGCCTCGCTGAATCACGCCCAACGTCTTGAATGGACAGGAAAAATCGGCATATCCCCCCTGCAATCCAGTGGTCGATTAAGTTTATCAAACATCGATGCCTCAAGCTTCTGGCACTATGTAAAAGACACGTCACCTTACTGGCTGAATAAAGCGAAAGTGAGTGTTTCTGCCAATTATGTAATTTCTGCCCAGGAAAATGATCTGCAACTGACGTTAGACCAGGCCGCTATTAACCTGGATGACCTTGCCTTAGCAGATCGGGAAGGTGGCACCGAGTGGCTGACATTTAAACATTTAAAGGTGAGCCCGCTTAGCTTCGATTTAAAACAATTATCCCTCGATCTTGGCCATATTGCCCTTGTTGAGCCGAAGATAACTTTAATCCGTGCCTCCGATAAGAGCCTGAATGTTCTGGGTCCGCTCGCGTCAACAGAAACCGCTGATCAAGCCACAGAGCCTCTTGAGCCCACCGCCTCACCAGAAGAGCATGCAAATAACAGTCATTTTAAATGGCAATTACAAGACATTAAACTGACGGATGGCGTGGTTGATTGGCAAGACAATGCACTGACTCAAGCTGCCAGCCTGGCTATTCGCCCTTTAAACCTTGAAACAGGCCCTATCAGTGATAATTTGAGCCAGGCCTTCCCCTTCCAGATCCAGTTTGCCCTGGCCGACACTGAAACAGCAGCGAACGCAGAACCTGCTGTGCTTAGTTCCATTCAGGGGCAGCTTAGTCCTGTACCGTTTACACTCGAAGGCAGTGCAGATTTAAGTGCTCTGCCACTTGCTCAACTTAACAATTATCTGAATGACCTAAGCCACGTTGCCATCGCATCAGGGCACGCTGATCTGAAGGCCGATTATCAAATAAGCCTTGAAGACGCCCTCTCCGGTCGGATTCATTCTACCTTGACAGTCAAACAACTTGGATTGATCGATACGCAACTAAATAAACCACTCAATGGTTTTCAGCAGTTGAGTATTGGGCCTGTGGAGGTTTTATTTCAACCTGCAACCACTGCACCAAACATCCGCATTGAGGAAGTATCACTGGATGATTTTTATGCCGAACTCGCCGTTTCAGAAACGGGAGAACTAAATGTTAGCCAATTACTCAAAACCGACTCACCCCCTGAAGCAGAACTGCCAAGCTCTTCCGAGGATGCCACTCAGCCAGAAACCCTCTCTGAATCGTCTTCTGCTGGTGAATTCTCTCTCAAGCGTTTTAAATTGAATAATGCCAAAATACGTTACAGCGATGCCTCACTAAAACCTGCATTTGCTACCCAAATTTCAGCGCTTTCCGGTGAGATAAACGATCTTTCCTCAGAGGTAAATGCTAAATCCTCTGTCGCGCTGACTGGCAAGGTCGATGAACTAGGTAAATTGTCTATTAATGGCACACTGAACCCGCTTAGCGAATCACCTAACAGCCATTTACTGATTCGAGTCAACAATGTAGATATGACGATTGCCAGCCCTTATTCCGCGAAATATGCGGGTTATCTTATTGATAAAGGTAAACTTGAACTGGACCTCGACTATCTGATTAACAACAGCA
>JBFHPN010000401.1:0-3121 GCA_041592735.1 Oleiphilaceae bacterium
TAAAAGCCATGTTGTAAACTGGCTCACTATATAATTCAAAGTGAACATGCGCTGAAAGAGTGGCTTTTTCATTGGATTGTTGTTAATCGCTCTGGCGGTGGCGGTTTATCCCAACCAGAAGTAAAGACAATAATGGCCGAATTGTCTAACTTAAAAGGCCGGAGATTTTTAATAAAATGTTGTTAAGATGACCTCATTTTTCTGATGGGAAAATTATTATACTGGCGATCAGTTTAAATCGAGAAAGGACGACGCCCTTTGTTACTCTTTACGCATAGTACTATTTCGTTATTGTTATTGACTGAAAAGGGGTACAATTGAAACCCTTCGGCATATTCATTTAAACTATGCATAACGATAACAACAGGTTCTAATTCAGATAAATGGCCATACTACTGCATCCATCTAAAGCAAATCCTGAACGTTTACGTGTGTGGGATAAAGAGCTCAAAGTTCAGGTATATTATGCCCTTACAAAAGAAGGGCGAAAGAAAGCTGAAGAGCACCAAGCGAAACTTGATGCCGCAAAACGTGCCAAGTTTCTGCGAGAAAATCTCCCAATCAAAAAGCTTTTTCATGATGATGGCCGTGTAAAAGGCCTGACCCGAGTCTACCGAAAGCGAAAAGATCGTGCTAATTATGAATGCTTATCGCTACAGGTAACGGTGGGTTACAAAAAACAAAAAAGCACAGAGATACTCTTAGGTAAGCGAAGTTTTGATGAGGCCTATAGCATGGCCACACAATGGTTGTTAGATGCACACAAAATCTCATCTACATTTGAAATCAGAGCGGCATTCAAAAAAGCCAGAAGGTTTTATTGGACATCGGTCATACCGGAAAACCCGCTTACCAAGAAATAAAGCATTGGCCGGAATAGCGGCAGTGACTTGTTAATTCCCTTGACGGGGGCGTTAGACTCGCTAACTTATCTAGTCATTTGATCGCCCACAAGCTGATCTAAATGATCTTGAAGGTAACTGAAAAAACGACCCCCGAACCATCTCTGCGATTTTTTCCTTCCAACTTTGCGTGATGGTGATCGCAGATCAGTTTGGCAATGTGCAGCCCCAGCCCTAGGTGGACAATGTTTCCATTTGAGCGGGTGGATACCATGGGTGCGAATAGATCTTCAGTACTGTCAACAGGCAACAAAGGGCCGTCGTTTTCGATCATGATACTTATGTGCTGATGAGTTCTTTCTATGCCAATCAAGACATTACCGTTTTGGGCACAGAAGCTGATGGCATTATCAACGAGTTTATCAAGCAGCTGTTCCAGCCGGCTGGTTTCAGCAAGAATATACGCAGGGGCGTTGTCCCACTGTTTGCATTCAAGTGGCGGCCCGAGCGTGCTGAAATAGCCGTCTATAAATTCGATCAGGTTTATACGTGCCAGCGGTTCTTCCTGAATGGCATGTTCCAGGTTTGCAGCTTCGGTTAATTGATGGGTGAGCCCGTTTATCTGGTCGATGCCTTTGTCGATTTTTTTGATATAGGGGTGGTTTGCTAACTCTTGTTTTTCATCGATCAGGTTTTCGAGTGAGGTGCGCAGTTTGTTTAATGGGTTGGAAATCTCATGTCGCAGGGTTTCCGGGATGCGTTCTAAAAAACGGATATAGGTATGCTGTTTTTCCAGTAGAGCGGAAATGCTGCGCGACAGCTCACCAATTTCATCCGGAAAATGCTGGCTGCTTTTGAGCCGTGTTTTCTCTATACGGCCGTGATGATCAATGGAGCGGCTCGTTTCATGACTCAGCCTGGCGATACGTTTAGCCAGAATCAGCGCATAGGTGAATAACAAAACACACAATAAAATGATGGTGCCTCCGATTTTGATGGCGATATCTCGCATACGCTGTTCTTCTGTTGCGAGTACATGCTTTGCAGACTCATCAATCACGACGACACCCAGAATATCAGCGCCTTCCATTATCGGGTAACAAACGATTAAACGACTGAGTTCACCCTCACTGTTGCGTAATTGACTGACGGGTTCAATGTCTCCGGCGAGTGCTTTGCGGATACATGGAATGTTGGGGGCCCTGTCCTGCGTAGTCTCGAGGTAGCCAGTTTCTGGCTTGCTGACTCTTTCCGAATAAGCCCACTCTCTTCCTAACTTGTCTAGAATCCATAGTCGGGCATAACTATTTTGAAGTCGATCGATCACGGTTTGTAATTCTTGTGCATGAATCGTGACGGGATTGAGCTGATCTTTAATCGATTCCGGAAGTGTGGCGACGATTGCCTGAGGACTCGGTTCGGGCTGATTATCAATATCCACCACGGCAAAATGCAGGCGAGTAGGGCGCGTCTCCATTTGCGTGAGTGGCAGCCGAAACTCTACGGCATAACCTTCATCGGTTTTTCGCCAAAAACCCTGAATCTCTGTTTTATGACTGGGAATCAGCTCATTGGTGTCAGGATTGATCTGGTCTTTCCCATAGTGCCATTGTGCATCGGTATAATAAGTGGCCAGCGGCCCCTCAGATTCAGCGGGAATAATCACTCTTTGCAGACGAGACTGGGCATTGACATACGTGAACTGAATATGATCGCTGTCAGAGAGGCGGAGATGACTTTTATCGCGGTAAACCCGCTCATGGTCTCGCACTCGCAGGGCAATATACAGGTGATGATCTGTCTGCGCTAATTGCAGCTTGAAGGATGTCTCATGATAGCCATGCGGATTAGCTTGCCAAAGAATGAAGTTATTCTGCTGGTGATCATGTTGTGCATCTATCGGGGGCCAGTCACCGAAATAAGCATCCAGGCGAATCGGGTGTTTAGCCGCAGGTGCGCTTAGTGAATATTTCTGTAACTCGGCATCCTCATCGGCTGCCAGCAGCGCGCGAATGTTTGGTTGTGTCGCCAGCAATGTATTCGCGATCACCCTGGCTTCACTTTCCTGAATACGACTTTGAGCATTGAGCAGTGCATTTTTGACATCCTGCCAGTAGCTCCATCCTAAAAAAGGAATGAGTGCCAGCAGCATGCTTAACAGGGATATTTGCCAACGTATGCTCAAACGGGGCACGCAGGGTCCTCCCAGCGGTAACCAAATCCCGGTTTGTTATGGAGGCTATTGAGTTCATGCCCGGTAGCATTAAACTTCTTACGGA
>JBFHPN010000402.1:0-3101 GCA_041592735.1 Oleiphilaceae bacterium
AGGGAGCAGCACTATCGGATGTTATTATCACCTGGCAGCCCTTAGGCGGTGCGCTGGCGTATCAGTTTACTGTTTTTATGGATGCCAACAGCGAAACAGATAGAGATAAACTATTACTGACACGACAATTAGACGCAACACAGTTCAATTTGAATGAACTAGACAACGGCTGTTATCGTTTGAGCTTGAGAGCTATCGATCATTACGGTTTGCATGGTTTTGCTTCAGAACAGCGAGTCTGTCTGATACCGGGGCTTAACATCCCCAGCTTGTCGTTAACGCAATGCTCTTCTCAACCCGAAAACATACAGACCGCAGCCCAAGATGTTATCAACAAGCCACGCATTGTCAGTTGGACGCCTATACAGGATGCAGAGCAATATCGGGTAGAACGCTCACGCTTTGAAGATTTTTCTGAGCTATTCGATCGCCGTGAAATAAGCGATACCCAGCTGGTGTTTGATGATCAGGATCCGGGTTTGTTCATCAGGGTTCAGGCATTCACTCACGATGGTCGCTATTCAGAACCTAGCCCGGCTGTTTTTATCCCTGTTGAGCCACTTCCTGTAGAGGAACCCTTGTGGCCAATGCTCATACCTGTGGGGCTTTTTATTCTTGCGATTTTATAAGTCTGCCAGATATCAGAAATTTATGAGTCAGCAAGGTTTGGCGCTTGTCCTCTTGGCCTTGTTTATCAGCTTACTGGCAGCGGGGCTTGCCAGATTTGGAACCCTGCAGGCGGTAGATTGGTTGATCTATGACAAAACCATACAGTATGACCAATTACCGCCTGCTGACGATATTGTCATCAT
The DNA here is from genome assembly GCA_041592735.1 of Oleiphilaceae bacterium. Classification (GTDB taxonomy): domain Bacteria; phylum Pseudomonadota; class Gammaproteobacteria; order Pseudomonadales; family Oleiphilaceae; genus PZPK01. Next base: position 813 of record JBFHPN010000402.1, read on the forward strand.
CGAAATTGATGATAAAAGTCTGGCGGCGCTGGGTCGCTGGCCTTGGCCAAGAAAGCAACATGCTCAACTGTTACACATACTGCAAGCCGCTAATGCCGGCTATGTCGCCTTTGATATCGTATTTCCCGAAGCGGATTTAAATGATCCTCAATCTGATAGCTTGTTTGCCAATGCCTTAAAGGCCTATTCACGGGTTATTTTACCCATTTATCTTGAGTCGCTGGGTCAACAAGGGCAGGTTGTTGAAAGTCCGCCTTATTCCTTGTTTTATCAACATGCAGCAGCGCTAGGGCATGTGCACTTGTATGGAGATGAAGATGGCGTAATTCGCAGCCTTTATCTTAAAGAAGGGGTGGGTCGTGCTTTTTGGCCTCACTTATCCTTAGCCTTATTAAATGCTGCCAAGGTCGGAACACCTGATAAATCTCAGGATAGTTTTCATCCTCCCTCCAGTGCTCTTGAATATGAAACAGCCTCGGATCTCCCGGGTCTGCGTCGCCCCCCAGGTGAGGCATATCCGTCTCTGGCCATTGTAAGAGATTATTATAATCTGCTAGCGATGCCGGGTAAGCAACAGGGTATCCGGCATTATTCTTATAGCGATGTTATGGAGGGCAGCGTTCCCATTGAACTACTCAAGGATAAATGGGTATTTGTCGGTGCCACCGCTACGGGTTTAGGTGATCGTCTGGTCACTCCGGTAGGCAGCATGAACGGCGTTGAGCTCAATGCCTGGATTTTCCAGTCGCTAAGATCGGGTCAATTGATAGCCGCACTAGAAGGCAGACAGCTTGTCTGGCTGACATTTGCCCTGGTGTTTCTGGTGGTTTTCTGGCTTGGGCAACGATCCCCCCGTTTATTTTTAGTGGGTACGCTGTTAACTGTTTTGTTGATGCTGATTGCCAATAGTGCAGGGCTACTGTTTTTCAGGGTCTGGCTGGCGCCCGCATCAGCCTTGTTAGGGGTTCTGTTATTCTACCCTTTGTGGAGTTGGTTACGAGCAGAAAGCATGCTGCGTTTTTTACATGCTGAGATTGAGCAACTAAGTCAACAACAGGCGCGTGATTCGGATCAGCACAAAAGACAAAATGCAGAGGTTTTTTTAAGCTGCACAGGCTTGTGGGATGCTCATGCACAGCAACCCACACCCAAAGGTGAGCTGGCCAGCGCGGCGTTGATGGCCGGTTTTCATGAGGCGAATAATCAGGGTCGTTTCTGGCAGGAACAACTTCAACAGAGTCAGGATGCTGCCAACTTGAGTGTGTCCAAAACTGCTGGCGTTGAGGTGATCTCTCGTACCATTGCCCGGTTAAATACAATCAAGGAAAACGATCTCAGAAATCGCCGTTTGATTGAAGGCAGCTTATCCCAGCTCCAGGATGCCGTATGTATGGTTACCTTATGTGGTGACATTTTCTTCGTCAATGAACGATTCAAATTATGGTTTCAGGAAACCCAAATAGACAGCACAAACCATCATGCCGCAACACATCAGGCGCACCCGCTTTTGAAGGCCCTGGCGCGCCTGGAGTTGGTTTCGGGCAAGGACTGGCCCAAGGTGATCGGCCAATTGTATCAGCAGTATCAGCAATTTTCGGAAGAAGCCACTTTCAGGCCTGTTAAGGCAGATGTAAGCCAGGCAGATGCAAACCTCGCTCAAACGGAAACCAACCCGGATCTGGATGACGCAGCTAATCAAAGGCAAATCCTATGTCAGGCGGGATTGGTCAGTATTAATGCCGGCTATCTTGATACGCTCATTTTCACTTTTACGGACATCTCGCAATTAAAAGCCGCAGAAAATGCGCGAACTGAAGCACTGAGTTTTTTATCGCATGATCTGCGCTCGCCACTGGTATCGGTGCTGGCCATTCTTGAGCGCTACCGCAATCAGATCGCCCACCGTTCAGATTTACCGGCTGAGGCAGTCGATGACATTGAAGCACTGGTCCGCAAAAATCTAGACTATGCAGAAAGTTTTTTGCAGTTGAGCAAGGCGGATGCCTTAGTGGAAACACAGTTTATGCCCTGTGATCTGCATGCTGTTCTGGACTCGGCCCTGGTACAGGCTAAAGCTCTGGCAACTGTTAAGGCTATAAGCGTATCATGTCATCGCTGTGAGCAAGATGTCTGGGTTAATGGCGATATGAGCTTGCTGGAGCGGGCCGTAAATAACTTGGTCACGAATGCCATTAAATTCACCCCGGAAGGATCCTCTGTAAGCCTGCATTTAGACAAGCAGCAGGAACAGGCCTTGCTATCCGTTACTGATCAAGGGCCGGGTATTGA
>JBFHPN010000403.1:0-3098 GCA_041592735.1 Oleiphilaceae bacterium
AGCTCATCTCCAACCTAATTCGCTTACCAGAATTCAAGGCCTATTTTCATGGTAAAAATTACCGCGAACCTCTAGAGCTCTCTTCTCCAATTAACAGAAATATCAAGCTTCGTAGTTATATCACCTTATTCGGGCAGGAAGAACGTCTGGTATTTGTTCAGGATATCACGCGTATCAGTCGCTTAGAGCAAATGCGTAAAGACTTTGTGAGTAATGTATCGCACGATCTGAGAACCCCGCTGACGGTAATTAAGGGATATATTGAGGCTCTTCAGGACGCAAGGGATGTGCCGGTAAAATGGCATAAACCACTCAAAAACATGGCTTCCCAGACGCAAAGAATGGAAACCCTGATTCAGGATTTGATCTTGTTGTCCAAATTTGAGACGGCAGATCTCAGCCAAAGCATGAAACCCATCGATATTGAACAATTATTGCGTACAGTCTGTCATGATGCGCGTTTATTAAGTGGCGATCTTAAGCATGATATTAAGTTACGTATCAATCATCAGGCGGTGGATCTGGAGCGTGAGCATAAAGTAGATGCTGCTGAATCCATGCTGATGATGGGCGATGAAAGACAGCTTTACAGTGCGTTTTCGAATCTGGTGTTCAATGCGGTGAAATACACGCCCTATGCGGGTGAAATAAGATTGGACTGGTGGCAAAGTAATCAGGGCTTTCAGTTATCCGTGAAGGATACAGGGGTGGGTTTTGATCCGATGCATATTCCACATTTAACCGAACGCTTTTATCGCACCGACCCAAGTCGCGATCTTGCTACCGGGGGCTCCGGTTTGGGTTTGGCCATCGTCAAACATGTGCTTATCAATCATAAAGGCCGCCTCGAAATTCACAGCGAAGAGGGGCTGGGCAGTGAGTTTATCTGCCACTTTCCCTTATCACTTGACGCCCGTCAGAGAGAAAAGCACCTCAGTTAAACCCTTAAGAGGCACCAAGTTTTTTCTGGGCTTCAATATCCAGATCAAGATTGACATTGGCAAACCCGCCTTTTTCATTTACCCAGAATGCAACAGCGCCACATACGGCAGCAGGTAGCGCCAGTAAATTCAGCACGGGTAGCAGGGTTAATCCAAAGGTTAACATGCCGAAACCGAGCGAGGTTAGACGTCTGGAGGCTAAAAACCGGCGCATATCCTTAAAACTCATTTGATGATTATCAGCAGGATAATCAATGTATTGGATGGCCATCATCCATCCTGAAAATAAAAACCATGCAAATGCAACGAGTATGTTGATGCCGGGAATTAAGCCAAGAAGCAGTAATAGTAAAACTCGTGGTAAATAATACAGTATTTTTTGAATCTCCCTGAGTACCGTGCGAGGGATCATCGTGGCCAGTTCGCGCCATGAAAAGGTCTGTTCGACATGCTCATTGCGCAAATGTTTTTCCGTTAATTCTGCCAGATAACCATAAAAAGGGGCCCCGATTAAATTAGCGGCGGCCACAAAACCATAAAACAGGGTCATTAAAATGACCATGAAGTAAGCCAGCCAGAATAACCATGTCAGAAAAGAGAGCCAATCTGGTAAAAATGACATTAATGCAGCCATCCAACCATCGACCATACTGTAAGCCCATAAAATAAGTAAGCTAAACAGAATGATATTGACCACGAGCGGTACCAGCAGAAACAATCTGAAACCGGGTTGGAGAATAATCTGAAAGCCCTGAGTGAGATATGCACAACCCGTAATTAAATTTCCTTTCATGTTGCATGCCTTGTAATCGAATATAAGCTTATAATGCCACTCAAAAAAAGAGCAGAGAGTATTTTGAAAAAATTTTCTATCCGCGCATTGCTGGAAGCGCACGCCTGGTTATTTAAAGTCGCTTTTTATACCGGTCTGATAATTGGTTGTTATCTGGCTTTCTCACCCGTTGATAATAGTTTTCAGGCTAAATTTAACGACAAACTGCTGCATTTCATAGGCTTTTTGGCAATGTCCTTCAGTGCCCAACTGGCTCACCCGAGAACACCCTTCTGGATTCTTGCCACCGGGCTGATTCTGTTTGGTTTCTTGATTGAACTAGTCCAGGCCTATTTACCCTACCGAAGCTTTTCATGGTGGGATGGAGCGGCAGATGCCCTCGCGGTACTTATTTATTTCGTGTTTGTGGCAAGACTGGTGAGGCATAAATCCGTACTTGATTAAACTCTTCAAACTCATGCAAGTCTGGCCAGGTTCTGGCTTCAATACAGGCAAGTTGCTGATAATCTGTGCTGGGTAGCTTCTTGATTCGGGAGTCTGCCAGCAGCACACGGTCTGAGACGGTTAAAAAGAACTCAAGCAATGAGATATTGTCTCGATCGTAGAGAACATCTGCGGCTAAAATAATGTCTATATCTAATGCACTCGCTTGGCTATTCAGTTCAGTGACGGTTTCAATCTCAACCTGATTCAGCCTCGCGTTTTCTTTCACAGCATCCAGCGCTTGTAAGTCTATGTCACACGCATAAACTTTGCGCGCACCTGCTTTGGCAGCCGCAATCGCTACCAATCCAGAGCCACTGCCAAAATCAAGTACTACCTTATCTGCGACATAAGCGGGGTGTGCCAGTATAAATTGTGCCAGTACTTGCCCACTCGCCCAGGAAAAGGACCAATAGGCAGGCGCTTCTACCACTGCCTGAGCCTCTTCATGCGATAAGGGGCCTTCGAGTACTGCCGGGTCAAATAAGTAAAGCGGTATCTCTGGGCAGCCCGGTGTATGGCTGATAGTTACCCGGCCTTTGGTTAAGGTTTTCCTTAAGTGCTGGTTTAAGCATTCAGACATAAAGTGAAATGTACCTGGCTATCCAAACTGTCATACAAACTACTTATTCTGATTATCAAAGTACTTATTCTGTTTAACAAAGTACTTATTCTGTTTAACAAAGTACTGATTCTGTTAAACGTTGACCCCTCTCAAGGGGTACATTAAGATCGAAGTGAATCAAAGCATGCTGACTATAACAGGATCACTTTGATTGTCTAAGCAGAAAACCATTATAAAGAATAAACCAGTTAACTAGGGAATGAATATGGAAAATTTAGATGAAGGTGTAAAAGAAGCGTCGAAGTATGTGGAGATA
>JBFHPN010000404.1:0-3080 GCA_041592735.1 Oleiphilaceae bacterium
CACTCAACAGCTTTGATTCCAGTACCAATTGATCACCGGGGACAATGGGGCGCTTAAAACGCACTTTATTCGAGCCGGCAAAATAATGAATCAGATTCTGGCTGGGCTTTTTATTGGTGGTAACAAAACCCAGTATGCCTGAAATTTGCGCCAGGGCTTCGAGCACCAGAACACCAGGCATGATACAGGCATCGGGGAAATGCCCTTGAAAGTAATGCTCATTAAAGGTCACATTTTTGTAGCCTTTAATCACTTTTCCCGACTCCACATCGGTAACACGATCCACCAACAAAAATGGATACCTGTGTGGAAGATATGTTTGGATTTCGTTGATATCCATTTTCATAGTCATGCAACCTGATTAGTTTACTCGATCCCGTTTATCTCGAAATGTGCTTATTCATCTTTGGCCGGCTGAGGATTATTTTCCTGTATTGCCTGCTCCAAACGCTTAATTCTGTCTGCCATTTTATCCAGCTGCCTTAAGCGCGCGATACTTTTTCGCCATTTTGAATTTGGTTGAACGCCTGTGCCGGAAGAATAAACCCCCGGCTCAGTCAAACTCTTAATCACCATGGTCATCGCCGTGATATGCACTCCATCTGCAATGGTTAAGTGCCCGGCAATCCCACTTGCGCCGCCGATGATACAATTTCTTCCAATCACGGTACTACCTGCAATTGCAGAACAAGCCGCAATCGCTGTATTTTGGCCGATCCGTACATTGTGAGCGACCTGTATCTGATTATCCAGAATCACCCCCTGCTCGATCACCGTATCATCCAGTGCACCACGATCTATAGTGGTATTGGCACCAATCTCAACGTTGTCTTCAATAATCACACCGCCTAGTTGTGCTATTTTTACCCACTGTCCGTTCACCGGGGCAAAGCCGAAGCCATCAGAACCGATCACTACACCACTGTGTATAATGCAGCGCTTACCCAGAGACACCCCATGATACAGGGTAACATTTGCACTCAAACGCGTGTTTTCACCAATAACACAATCTTCTCCGATCACACAATTGGCACCAACCACAACGCCTTGCTTGATCACCACACCCGCAGCAATCACTGCCCCGGCTGAAATCAACACACCGGATTCCAACATAGCCTTAGGGTCAACCACTGCTGAAGGATGAATTTGGGTGCTTTGGGCGTCAGCGCTATAGCGTTTCTCCCAAAGATGGCTAAGCTTCGCATAAGCCAGATAGGGATTTTCATGAATCAGGGCATTTGTCGGACATTTGTCAGCAAAGCGGGTATGAACGATAACGGCCCCTGCCCTGGTTTCAGGCAGGTATTTTTCATAAGCAGGGTTCGCGAGAAAAGAGAGCTGATCAGCACCTGCATTCTGTAAGGTCGCTATTCCCTGAATTTGAAGCGAGTCATCGCCACGTAATTCAGCCCCTATAAACTCCGCCAGATAAGCGAGGGAATACTGCGTCACAGACATAGTTATGCACCTATACAAAAAACCCGGAGCACCATCTTGCCCGCTCCGGGCGAAAATCTAGATTATTTATTCAGTTTATTCAGCTTCTTGACGATCTTATCCGTTAAATCCATTTTTGGATCTGCATATAGCGCGGCTTCTCTTGGCATCAGAATATCAAGTTTCTCTTCTTTCACCAGTTCATTGATAGCCTGATCAATTTTCGGTCTGGAATCATTCAAAAATTCCTGACGCTTTTCCGCCAAGGCTTTGTCAAGTTTACTCTTCAGGTATTTATATTCCTGAATTTTAGCTTCAAGATCAGATGCCAGTTTATTTCGCTCAGAATCACTCATAATCGCGGCATCATTTTTCAAGCGCATTTCAAGCTTCTGACCGTCTTCACCGACAGCACGAACCTCAAGATCTTGCTGCTTGAATTTACGTACCATGTCCTCGGTGAATTCTTTGGCGGCATCAGATGAAAACAAAGCCGTGCGCATATCCACCAAGCCTATTTTTAACTCGGCCTGAACCTGAGCCGAAAATACAAGGATAAACAGTGACATGATCGATAAAAACTTTTTCATTATTAGACCTCCTGCGATCTTCATTTTATTGTGCGCATTACATGTATTGCTTCGCGTTGATCACAAAGCTGCGAGTGAAACGATTAAATAAACTCATTAAAACGGCTGCCCCAAAGAAAACTGGAAGAACTGAGTATCATCAGCCGGTACATCATTAATTGCTTTACCAAAGCTAAAACCTAAGGGGCCTATAAAGGTAATCCATTGCAAGCTGAAACCCGTCGACCATCTGACTTCGTTTAGATCAAAATCATAGCCACGGAAAGTATCGAAGACCTGGCCCGAATCAAGGAAGTAACTTAAACGCAATGAGCGCTGATCTTCGATAAACGGCACAGGAAAGATCAACTCGGCACTGTTTTCAAATAGCAGATCCCCACCAAATGGATCGGGCAAGGAGGCAAAATTCGGGTTTTTAGTCGTTTGCATACCCAGGGTATTTCGCTCATAACCTCTGACAGAGCCAATCCCGCCTGCAAAATAATGTTCATAGAAAGGTAAACGATCGGTATCACCGTAGCCATTACCATAATTCCATTCATTGCGGATTCTCAACACGTACTTATGTTTGTCGTCGATAGGGAAATAACTGTTTGAGCGATAAGATAATTTGTAAAAGGATAAATCGCTAAACGGCATGGCAACTTCCAGAGACAAATTCTGCCCCCAGCCCCTTGTCGGAAACTGCCCTCTATTCAAGGTTGAGCGCGACCATGAGGGCGAGATAAAGAAGGTGTCATATTTTTCACCATACTTTTCAGTAAACAAATCCACTTCAAGTGCCACATCTTTACCAACTGTCACCTTGGTATTGGTATAACCAAAGGTAAACTGTAAGCGCGAAATACTGTTGATCGGATAACCAAAGGTCAGTGAGGCACCGCTTTCGTCAATGATGTAATCTGACAAATCGTCATCATCGAAATCAGTCTGTCTTGCAAAGACACTAAAGCCCCTGCTGACACCGTCCACCGTAAAATAAGGGTCCAGATACGAGAAGTTAGCTGATTTAACGGAACTGGTCGTATTAATACCAAAGGAAACCCGCTTACC
>JBFHPN010000405.1:0-3079 GCA_041592735.1 Oleiphilaceae bacterium
GCTCACGGATAGCCAGAAAAGTAGCACGCAGCACACCAGTTTCAAAGCGTGGTTGAAGTGAGTTGTATCTGAGTGAAAACGCATCATTGAGTGGTCTTTTCCTAAGACTTAAAACGAGTTTGGAGTATAGATAGCCGACGTTACTCAAACTGTGACGGAAAGGCCGTAATCTGTTAAAGAATGTAAAATTGACTTGCGTTTTTAGAGGTCTTTGCTTGAAATGAAGAGGGGTTCACATTTTCAGGGATTGCGTTTGAATAGCCGTGTGAAAGTAAAAATGTAAGCAAAAAAAGCCCCGTTGTCGGGGCTAAGTCTAAACCAGTAAAGTACTGTTCAGGACAAGAAGAGGTGTGACGCATTAACTATGCAAAGAAAGTTCTGCGTGCTTACGCACAGCGCTGGTGATCGGTTTTTTCTGGTTTTTTTTTGTAATGTATTCAGCTACATGGGCTTTTTCTTCAGCATTGAGGAATAAACCAAGTTTGGTTCTGCGCAGCAGGATGTCGTCTGCTGAATGTGCCCATTCCTGTTGCATCAGATAATCGATTTCAGCTGCAAATAAACCCGCACCGAAATAAGGCCCCATGTCTGCATGGGAGGATTTACCTTTCAGGAACTCGAAACAAAGCAGCCCATAACTTTTGCTGAAACGTTCTATTTCAGAGGTATTTAACCAAGGATGCGATTTTTTTATCTCTGTTTGTATTTCGGCTAGTGTCTGGCCAATAAAGGCGCTGCCGGGCATGGCGCATTTAGCTGTCCAGGCGCGAGAGGCTTCGGGAATGAAGTCGTGTAATTTTTCCAGTACCGCTTCGGCCAGTTTTCGATAAGTGGTTATTTTTCCGCCATAGATAGAGACCAGAGCATTGTGTTCGCTTTGTTTATGCAAGGCGAGCGTGTAATCCCGAGTGATGGCTGAAGGGTCAGAAGATTCATCATCACATAAGGGGCGTACACCAGAATAACTGGAGATAATATTTGCCCTGCTGATGGGGGTTTTAAAGTGCTGATTAAACACTTTTATCAGGTAGTCTGTTTCCCAATCGTCAATTTGCACGTCTTCAGGTTTACCTTGATATTCTTTGTCTGTGGTACCAATGATTGAAAATTTATCCAGGTAGGGCAGTACAAATACGACACGCTTATCTTCGTTTTGCAGAATATAGGCCTGATCCAGGTCTTTCGCTCTGGGGACAATGATATGGCTGCCTTTAATTAAACGAATGCGTCTGGCTGGTTTGATAGTTGGCGCGGCTTCTTGCAAAAATTGATTCAACCATGGGCCAGAGGCATTGACGATGTTTTTGGCTTTAATGGTGAAGCTTTGCTGCGTCGTTTTATTCATTAATTCAAGTTGCCAGACGTTTTTGTCTGCCAGGAAATCCAGCCGTGTACATTGGGTTTGTGTGTGAATCTGTGCACCGCGATTTCTGGCATCAATGGCATTGGTAACAACCAGACGGGCATCGTCTACCCAGCAGTCGTAATATTCAAAACCTTTTTTAATTTCCGGCTTGAAGGGGCTGTTCAGATCGAATTTAAGTTTGCGGGCATTGGGCAAGGTATTCCGTTTACTTAAATGATCATATAAAAATAAGCCACACCGTATCATCCAGCTAGGCCTGAGATGTGGACGATGCGGCATGACAAACTTTAAGGGGGAAACCAGATGTGCAGCCTTATTTAACAAGACCTCACGTTCTGCTAACGCCTCTTTGACTAACCTGAACTCATAATGCTCAAGGTAACGCAAGCCACCGTGAATCAGTTTACTGCTGGCAGAAGACGTACCTGATGCCAGATCATTCTGTTCACACAAAAAAACATTCAAACCGCGACCAGCAGCATCAGCTGCGATGCCGGTGCCATTAATACCACCGCCAATGATGGCGATATCGTAAATCTGTTCGTTTTTTGGGGTGATGACTGCTTGCATAAGGCATTGACCTATTCTGATTTAATCATTTACGAAACTATTATGTCATAAAACGAACATTTGTAATTAAAAATGTTTAAAAAAATATAAAAAATACATCACATTTTTGAACTAATGCTTAAAATCAGGTAGTAAATGGGGGTAAAATGCCCGCCTGTTGAATTGCCCAGGAAATCGCTAAGCAGTTGTTGTACCAAACAAGATTTGCTTTGGCGTTAGGAAGGGGCGGGCTTCAGACCTGAATACCCTGATAAATGTTAGAAAATGAAACTTTTAGGAAAAAGGATGCAATACATTCCTGAGAACGAATAAATCTTATGTTCTCAGGAGAATGGGCGATGCGTTTAGCTCAGTCAGGTTGTCGTGGAAAATTTGCTAATCAATCAGCAAACGCTAAGCTTAACACTCTTTTTGAGAAGTAATTGTTTGATTGGTTCGGGTGGTTCGGCGCTGGTGAAGACATGATTGACGTCTGATATGTTTCCTAAGCGGGTCATGGCATCTCGACCAAACTTGGAATGATCAGCAGCCAGGAATATATGACGGGAATTCTCAATAATTGCTTTGGATACCCGCACTTCCTGATAGTCGAAATCAAGCAGATCGCCTGAATCGTCTATGCCGCTGATGCCGATAATAGCGTAGTCGACTTTGAATTGGCTGACGAAATCGATGGTGGCTTAACCCATAACTCCGCCATCGCGGTTGCGCACTACGCCGCCGGCAATAATGATTTTAAAATCATCTTTTGAACTCATTATGCTGGCAACATGAAGATTGTTGGTGATAATAGTCAGTTCGCGATGATTAAGTAATGCCTGGGCAATGGCTTCTGTCGTTGTGCCAATGTTGATAAAAATAGAGGAGTGGTCAGGTATTTCGCTGGCGACTTTCTCAGCGATACGCTGCTTTTCTTTCAGGAATGCTACTTTTCGATTGGAATAGGGCGTATTTAAAATGGTGGAACTGAGCCCTGCGCCACCATGAAACCGCTGGATTTTGTGCTCATTGTCCAGCTCTTTAAGATCTCGGCGGATGGTCTGGGGAGTGACATCAAATTTTGTTGCTAATTCTTCTATTGTCGCAAAGCCGGAACTGTTTACAATTTCAATGATTCGAGCGTGTCTTTCTGTTTGTTTCATA
>JBFHPN010000406.1:0-3074 GCA_041592735.1 Oleiphilaceae bacterium
CTGGAAAATCATTTGTTTACGCAGTTCTTCATGAAAGTTATGACTTGCTGATTCTAGACTGGCAAATCCCCGACATGGATGGCACGGAGGCGCTTAAAACAATTCGTTCACAGCTCAACTGGCGCATACCCGTATTATTTTTAACATCACGGGATAGTGAAGAGGATATCATCACAGCACTGGATGCAGGCGCCGATGACTATCTGGTCAAGCCCGCGAGACCGGGCGAACTGAATGCCAGAATCAAAGCATTAAGCCGCCGAACCAGTAATGAAGCTGAAGAACAGGAAACCTTTATCATCGGCCCTTATGAGATAGATTTCACCAAACGTACTATCAAAGTGAGTGGTGAAGCCGTTTCATTGACGGATAAAGATTTCGATCTAGCTGTTTTTATGTTCCAGAACGTAGGCAGATTGCTTTCAAGAGACTTCCTGCTCGAATGCGTCTGGGGCATATCAAAGGATATCAATACTCGAACCGTGGATACGCACGTCAGCCGTTTACGACGAAAGCTTAATATAAAGCCTGATAATGGCTTCAGAATTAAAACAATTTATCAGCATGGTTATCGTTTAGAGCGCCTTTCTGATTAGTTTCAGCGCAGTAGTAGAGACACCTTATGATGTATATGAGCCATCCAGATGAAGTAAATTCTCGAAACAGAGAGATTCTCTCTACTATGCAGAAAGGTTTTCTGCTGGTACTTTTTTGGATGCTGGTTAGTTTATCCGGACACGCTCCTGCAGAAAACAATGCATATACCGAAGAGTGGCATTATACACTTCGGCCGGGTGACTCATTACATAGTATCTCTAGTAACCTGCTGAATCACCAATACTCGCTTAGTGATATTGTGAAACACAATAATATCGAAACGAATGCCATTGTCGCCCCGGGTTCTATTATCAAAATACCCATGCACTGGCTGAAACATCAGCCGCAACCAGCTAAAATACAATCCTTAACCGGTACGGTTCAAATCAAACGTGCCAGCAGCAGTCGCCTTGAAATTCTTAAAACCAACATGCAAGTAAGGGTTGGTGATGAGGTGATCACGCGAAACGGCTCTGCCGTTATCGAATTAGCAGACGGGTCAATTATTCGTCTGGATGAACAATCCAGTCTGTTTTTCAACCGTTTATCTCATTTTGGGAAAACCGGCATGGTAGACACACAATTAAGGTTGAATAAAGGCTCCTTAAGTACAGACATCCCCCCTCTGGTTAAGGGCTCACGTTACGAAATAAAAACACCCTCTGCCGTGGCAGCAGTAAGAGGTACAGAATTCAGACTTAAAAGTGATGAACAGGGCTCCCAGATTGAAGTACTTGAAGGTGTTGTAGAATTCGGTAGCGAACACGGCCAGATTCTGGTGAATGCAGGCCAAGGCGCCTCTGTAAGTAAGCAGTCACCGCGAATAGATGTCATCACCCTTCCCAATAAACCGCAGACTCAACTTGCCCAGGATACAATTAATCAATTACCTGCGCGCATTGAATGGGAAAAAGACAGAAGCGCCCAGTCATACGAAATAAGACTGACAGAAAAAGATAAGCACGGCATGCTTCTTAAGAAAAGCCAGCAACAAGAAAATGCATTTGAGCTGGATAGGATAAAAAATGGTGAATATGCGCTAAGTATTTCCAGCGTTAATGGCAACGGATTTCGCGGGCCGGATGCAACCAGCAGGCTTAAAGTTGATATTAAAGGCATCAGTGCAAACTTGCTGGCACCGTTAAATCATAGCTCGCTAACAGATATTAATCCTTTATTCACTTGGGAATATGGCTCCGAGATTTCACCTGATCAAGCCAACGACTTGCTCAGCAAACTTGAAGTGGCGCTTGATCCGGATTTCGCGGCTGTTATTACCGACTACCCATTCACGCGCACAAATAAACAAAAACTTGAAGACCCGCTCATTCCGGGGCGCTATTATTGGCGGGTATCCAGCATGACTAACGAAAGCGAAGTCAGCCATAGCGATGTCCAAAGTTTCTATCTAAAAGGAAAGCTTGCATTAATCAATATTTCCAGTGTTAACTACATGGACAAACAGGTAGGATTATTCTGGTCTCACGTACCGAATGCGGAAGGTTATATTTTGCAGCTCTCTGAGACAGCGGATTTCTCCAGAATTCTTAAAGAAGAAAAGCTTTCCAAACCAAGAGCTCATTTATTACTGAATGAAGGTACAAAATATTTTGCGCGTGTTAAAGGTATTGCCAGCGAATTGTACATTTCAAACTTTGGGCCGGTTGAAGAAATTTTCATTAAGCCAAAATAATTTCTCTTACGCATTAAGTTAAAAAACTTTATGGCACAAAATTTCGCCGACCCAAGGCCTATTGAACAATATTTGCTGACCTTAGCCCTAATCTTAATCAGTGGGCTTCTTGTCTACTCACAGGCCGCAAAAAGGCTCGATCTGATGGCTTACGATATGCTAGTAAGCTTGAATCCGGCCCCTGTTGAGCCCAACACGACGATTATTGCCATTGATGAAAAAAGCCTCAATACCGTAGGTCAATGGCCTTGGCGACGAGCCTTGCATGCCCAGCTGATCGACAAACTCACAAGCTATAACACCGAGCTGGTTGTTCTGGACATTTTGTTTTCGGAAAAAAGCCGCTCCCATCCTGAAGATGATGAACTACTCGCAAAAGCCATCAAAAATAATGGCAATGTCTTACTACCGCTTCATCTGCAACCCCTGACACACGACGGCACCCTGGTTGAAATATTACCCATTCCCGAACTCGTCACCTCAGCCCGCGCTTTAGGCCATGTACATGTGGATCTTGACTATGATGGTCTTGCCAGGGGTTTATATCTGAACACGGGCGTTGGTGACGCATATTGGCCAAGCTTATCAATGGCGATGGCCAGCCAGATTAACCCTATGATTCAATATACCCGCAAAATTGAAGCACATAATTCTGCCCCCTACATGGCCGTCAATACACAATATAAACTGATTCCTTTTGCCGGACCCAGTGGCACATTTCCGACTTACAGTTACGTTGATGTCATGCTTAATCAGGTGCCAGCTGAAGCCTTTAGAGACAAAA
>JBFHPN010000407.1:0-3072 GCA_041592735.1 Oleiphilaceae bacterium
GAGAATTCCCGAAGATGATCTTGAAGCGCAAATGAATTGCTTACGGACGTTTAAGCAGTCTCATATGTTGCGGGTGGCGGCATCAGAAATTGGGGGGCATTTGCCCTTGATGAAAGTGAGCGACTATTTAACCTGGCTTGCGGAGGCTATTCTTGGCCAGGCGGTGAATATTGCCTGGCGCACTATGCAGGCAAAACATGGGTTACCGTCAAGCAAGCAAGAAGACGAAGTGTCTCAGGATATTTCCGGGAAAGGGTTTGCTGTGATCGGTTACGGCAAGCTGGGAGGAATAGAACTGGGCTATGGTTCCGACCTGGATATGGTGTTTGTTTATGACGCTGATGATTATGGCATGACAACAGGTGATAAGCCGATCAATAATCAGACGTTTTACGTGCGCCTGGGGCAGCGAATTATCCATATTTTAAGTGCGCAGACAACGCAAGGCATTTTGTATGAAACGGATATGCGTCTGCGCCCGTCCGGAAATTCGGGAATGCTGGTGTCTTCGATTCAGGCATTTGAAAAGTATCAGCTGAATGATGCCTGGACCTGGGAGCATCAGGCTTTGGTGCGCGCCAGAGCGATTGTCGGCGACCCTCAGTTGGTTGATAAGTTTAATGTTATTCGGTGTCGCATTTTGTCTCAATCCAGAGACATAGACGCGCTCAGGGTAGAGGTCAAAGCCATGCGTGAAAAAATGAAGGCAAATGCCAGGCATTTGGATATAAAGCAAGGAGATGGCGGCTTGATTGATATAGAGTTCATCAGCCAGTTCGGAGTGCTGGCCTATGCTGCAGACTATCCTGAGCTTGTCGAGTGGACCGATAATATTCGCATACTCGATGTCTTGTCTCGCGTGAAATGTTTTGGCGATGTGTCGCTCGAACCGCTGGAGTCAGCCTATCGCGAACTGCGTTCTGCCTTGCATCGGAATAGTTTGGCTGAAGATAACGGTCGATCCGCAATTGAAGACTTTCCCGATACAACACAACAGGTAGAAGGGATTTGGCGACAGCTTTTTGAAGAAACTGCCTGATCATCTGCCTTTAAGGATTCAATCGGTATTTTTTCAGGTTGATCAGGGCGTCTGATATTTTCCTGTCGAGTTATAATTTTTACGGAACTGTTTTTGAAAATAATGTTAGAATGCCGGCAGTTTTTTGTTTGTACATTTTAAGGAGCGTGATGCTATGTCGATGGCTGATAGAGATGGCCTGATCTGGTTCGATGGTGAAATGGTGCCCTGGCGAGATGCCAAGGTGCATGTATTAACGCATACCTTGCATTACGGCATGGGCGTCTTTGAAGGCGTGCGAGCCTATGAAACCGATAATGGTCCGGCCATCTTCAAGTTACGCGAACATACTGATCGTTTGTTTAGATCAGCCCACATCATGCGTATGCCGATGCCCTTTGATAAAGCGACCATCAATGAAGCACAGAAAGCGGTGGTCAAGGCCAATAATCTGCATGAAGCCTATCTTCGCCCCATGGTGTTTTATGGTTCAGAAGGTATGGGATTGCGAGCCGATAATTTAAAGGCGCATGTTATTGTTGCTGCATGGTCCTGGCCGTCTTATATGTCGCCGGAAGCAAAAGAAAAAGGTATTAAAGTTCGTACCTCTTCCTATACCCGTCATCATGTGAATATCAGTATGTGTAAGGCCAAAGCGAATGGCCACTACATCAATTCCATGCTGGCATTGAGAGAGGCTCTCGATTGCGGTTGTGAAGAGGCGCTCCTGCTAGACAACGAAGGTTATGTTGCCGAAGGCAGCGGTGAAAACATTTTTATTGTTCGCGACGGAATCATGTTCACGCCTGAACTGACTTCCTGTCTGGATGGCATAACCCGTAAAACAATTTTCTCATTTGCGGAAGAGTTAGGTGTTCAGATTCGCGAGAAGCGCATTACCCGGGATGAAGTTTACGTTGCGGATGAAGCCTTTTTTACGGGAACAGCCGCAGAAGTTCTGCCTATCCGTGAATTGGATGGTCGCATTATCGGCTCAGGTTCACGCGGTGCCTTGACTGAAAAATTCCAGACCATGTACTTTGACGCAGTTAAAGGCCGCAGACCCCAAAACAAGGAATGGTTGAGCCTCGTTTAGTCCGTTTTTAGAAACATCAGTGAATGAAAGCATGCCGTCTCACTTGGAGGGCATGCTTTTTTTATGTGCGGTTAGTTAATAAGTGCAGTTACTGCGCTGAGGTTCCTTGCCTGGTAGTAAGGAAAAGGATGCGGGCGTACCAGGCGGCCCTTGTATTTTGGAAGCTCTGGTCTGAGATAAACCGCTTTACCAATCCCTGCCAATCTGGCAGCTTGCATGTCTGAAAGGCTGTCGCCAATCATGATGGAATGGCGTTTATCAATGCTGAAACGTTTAATTGCTTTAGTGAGCATGCCGGCACGGGGTTTTCTGCAGCTGCAACGGAAGGAAAAGTCTGGGTGGTGCGGGCAATGAAAGGTTTGTTTGATTTTAATGCCTTGTTTCCAAAAGTGTTGAGACATCCAGCGGGTCAGTCGTTTAAACTGGTGCTCGGTATAATAAGAGCGGGCAATACCAGATTGATTCGTCACAATAATAATCACATAGCCTTGTTTGATGGCTTTTCGACAAAGTTCAATGATGCCTGGCATGAAATGAAAGTTTTCTTTTTCAAATACATAGCCATAATTGATGTTGACGACGCCATCTCTATCCAGGAATAGGGCTTTTTTGATCCGTTTAGGGCTGTGCTCAGCTGGGTTCTGCATGTCCGGGGGTCTTTATTGATGGGATCGCGTCCGCATTAAGATTGCTAATATAATGAAGCGGGTTCTGGCAGCTGATTTTAACACAGCAATCCACTAAACTAAGCCTCTTTTTAGCAGGTTCGCGGTTTTCCGCCTTAATTACATAAGAATGAATGCTTCTATGGATGCACTGAAAGCAAAACTGGTTATCTGGTCACTTAAGTTGCTGGCATGTCTCAATTTAAAATGGGCACAGCGACTGGGTACATTAATCGGACGTATTCTGTGGATGGGGGATTCACGTTTAACGCGGGTCACCATCGAAAATATCC
>JBFHPN010000408.1:0-3068 GCA_041592735.1 Oleiphilaceae bacterium
GCAGTTGGCAACCGTTCTGGGAATAGAGTTGGTGCGCTTCGATATGTCTGAATACATGGAGCGCCATACAGTTAGTCGGCTGATTGGTGCACCGCCCGGCTATGTCGGTTATGACCAGGGTGGATTATTGACGGAAGCGGTAAATAAACATCCTCATTGTGTACTTTTACTTGATGAAATCGAGAAAGCGCATCCGGAAGTATTTAATCTGCTGTTGCAGGTAATGGATCACGGCACCTTAACGGATAACAACGGCAGAAAAGCAGACTTCAGACACGTTATACTGGTGATGACCACCAATGCCGGCGCGGAGATGATCAGTCGCCGATCAATAGGCTTTAGCGAGCAGGATCATACGTCTGATGGTATGGAAGCGCTGACGAAGGTGTTTACGCCTGAGTTCAGGAATCGTCTGGATGGCATTATTCCGTTCGCGCCCTTGTCGCGTGAAACCGTATGCTATGTGGTGGATAAGTTCCTGATGGAATTGCAGGTTCAGCTCGATAGTAAAAATGTGGTATTGCACGTTGATGATGAGGTCAAAACCTATCTTGCAGAAAAAGGTTATGACGACAAAATGGGTGCACGACCCATGGCGAGACTTATTCAAGAGGATATCAAAAAGCCGCTGGCAGAAGAAATTCTCTTCGGTAGCCTGTCAAATGGAGGTGAAGTGCACGTCAATTTAAGAGAAGGTAAGATATTCTTTGATTACGAGGAAGTCGCTGCCTGAAAATGAGTCTTGCGTTGCGAGCCTCAGGATTACCTGAGGTTCTGCAATTCAACAATACGCTGTTCGCCTTATCTGGCGCGGTAGGTAATCCGGCCTTTTGTTAAATCGTAAGGCGTCATTTCAACTTTAACCTTATCGCCGGTTAAAATTCGGATATAGTTTTTTCGCATTTTTCCGGAAATATGTGCCGTGACAATATGGCCATTCTCAAGTTCAACACGGAACATTGTATTTGGAAGGGTATCGATGATGGTACCTTCCATTTCAATGACATCTTCTTTCGCCATTAAAAACTAACCTCATAATAGATTGAGCAAGTGATTTGCATTGCATGCTTTCTTTTCAAGTATACAAAATCTTTGCATAACAACGTCGAAAAAATAAATGCAGCTTTAGAAAAGTGCGACATTCTGCCTGAAACTGAGCCATTACGCAAAATGTTTATTTATTGAGCAGGGCTTGATTGGTGTTGTTTTGCAATATGAAGCATATCGGATTCGCTGATCCATTGATTGTTGATTCTGGCTTCAAAGGGGGAATATTGGTTCTTATAGGCCATTTTGCGGCAGTTTTTAATAAAGTAGCCCAAATATAAATAGGGGAGTTGTTTGCGCTTTGCTTCTTCGATCTGCCAGAGAATGGCATATTTACCCAGGCTCAAGGAGGCGTAGTCCGGATCAAAAAACGTATAGATGGCGGATAGTCCATCGTTTAAACGGTCACAGACGGCTACGGCACATAAATGCCCGTCAATTGAAAACTCAACAAACTGCGTCGTCGCATGTCCATCCACCAGAAAAGAGCGATACTGTGAACGGCTAGGCGGATACATGTCGCCATCAGCATGACGGCTTCTCAGATATTTTTCATAAAGAAGGTAGTGGTCTTCATGAAAGTCAGCACTCAATCGTTGGCAGCGTATGGCCTGGTTTTTTTTCATGATACGCTTTTGGCTTTTGCTGGGCGTAAATAGCTCGGTGTTGACACGAATGGGTGTGCAGGCCTGGCAATGTTCACAGTAAGGGCGGTAAAAATGTTTGCCGCTGCGTCTGAATCCAAGCGCACTGAGTGCTGTATAACGATCGGTATTAATGCTTGCTTTGGGGTCCACAAACAGGGTTGTAGAGTGTTGATCCGGAAGGTAGCTGCAGGGGTGTTCAGGGGTGGTGAAAAAAAGCAGTTGTTCTATGTCCTGCATGCTTTATTCCTGTTACTCGGAACGTGCCGATAGTTGTGAGGAGGTGTTATAGCCCAAACACTCTGATTGTAATTCATATTGCCACTTATGTCCTGTCGGGCTCGATGTGATTGCTTGGTCGAGTTGTTTCAAAAACAGGCTGCGTTTAATGGTACTTGCACCTAAAGAGAGTAGATGAGGGTTTTCTACCTGGCAATCTATCAGCGTATATCCCCAGCTAGCGAGTTGGCGGCAAAGTGCATAGAAACCGACTTTCGATGCATTGGTTTCAAGCGAAAACATGGATTCCCCAAAGAAGGCTTTGCCAATAGCCAGCCCATATAAACCGCCAACCAATTGCTGTTCTCGCCATACTTCGAGTGAGTGTGCGTGACCCAGTTGATGGAGATGAATGTAGGCTGCTTCCATTTCGTCTGTAATCCAAGTGCCTTGATCAGAGTCTAATCGCGCGCAATGGCGGATAACATCGGCAAACGCCTGATCAAAGGTAATGACGGGCTGCATTTTTCGAAGATGTTTTTTCATGCTTTTTGAGAGGTGCACGTCTTTGGGATAAATGACGCAGCGAGGATTCGGACTCCACCAAAGAATGGGTTGGTTATCCGAATACCAGGGGAAGATGCCTTGATGATAAGCCTTAAGCAGTGTGCGGGGGCTTAGGTCCCCGCCTGCTGCTAATAAACCATTCGGCTCGTCAAAGGCCGATTGCGGGTCCGGAAATGGACTTCCGGGCGCTAGCCAGGTGAGTTGAGGCATAGTAACAACGGTCCTGATCCGGAGGCCTTTGCCTGAGCTTATTTAAAAGACGCTGCGAGCAAAGGCGCCGGAGTTGATCGTATGAGGTTAGTGGAGTGCGTCGAGATATTTTTCAGCATCCAGCGCAGCCATGCAGCCAAAACCTGCTGAAGTGATAGCTTGACGGTAAACTTGGTCGGTTACATCGCCGGCAGCAAATACACCTGGAATACTGGTGCTGGTGACGCCACCCTCAAGACCGGATTTGATTTTAAGGTAGCCATTCACCATGTCTAATTGGCCGGCAAAGAGTTCAGTGTTTGGTCGGTGACCAATGGCTATGAATACCCCGGATACATCCAGCTGTTTTTCTTCACCACTTTGTGTTGATTTGATTCTGAC
>JBFHPN010000409.1:0-3063 GCA_041592735.1 Oleiphilaceae bacterium
ATAATGGGGCAAACGGGAAAACTGACTTTTAGGTAAAAGTTGATCAAGTTCAAACGGTTTGACACCCTGCTCACCAAATACCAACAGTGCACTGCCGATAACACGCTCATTATGAAATACGATCAAAATGCGCCCGTATGCATCTTGTTGTAAAGCGAACTTAGCGATCGCGTCATCTTTGGAACATAATCCGAGGCTGGCATAGGCTTTTCGTCGCAACTTTAAAACGGCTTCATATTCTGCCTGTGTTTCAACAAATCTGTATTGAACCAAAGTCTGAATATGATGCGCACACAAACCCGCACGACTGATATCTCTCGGTGTTTTCTGAGCAAAATGAAAACAATGCTGGGATAATTCATCCTCTGCCTGATAAGACATGGCAGGCGTCTCAATAAAACATCTGATTTTATTCTGATCTGTTAATGAAACATTAGATACCCGACCAGAGACGGCTTGTAAGCCGGCAATAGACGCTAAACTGTAAGTTACCTCCATCCCTTCAAATAAAGTAAATTCTGTTTGAATTCCGGTTGCATAGAAACCATTTTTCGAGAGACTTTCAACCTCAAAGTAAGTGTTTTGTTTATATACAAAAGGATGGACAATTTGCCCTTTGATGCTCTGTTCTGCTGTTAAATGAATAGGATAGTAATTGCCATGCTTACTGGTTTGCTCATGCTCTATGACCGCAGAAATTTTGACTTTTTCCTGTTTTGTCACCTGCTTATCAATCACGACACCCTTAATCAGGTAATGCTGATGGATAAGTGGACTGACTGAAACCTGCATACGGCTTCCGACACTCAATTTCTCTGCATCCTGCAGATTTATGGTAATAGCAAAACCGAGACTGGAGAAATCCGTCAACTCAGCTTTGCAGGTTATGCCATCCAGATTGATATACGCCTGGAAACCATGCTTGCCAAATAATGTTTGCCGGGCAACGCGTCGGTCTTCCCGATGAATGAAGTGTGTTTTGAATTCCATATGGATGCGGGCTCTTGAGTCTACTGCTTTAGTTTTATAGTTATGCTGACTGAATGTATTTTGTACAATTTTATCTACAATAACAACTCTCTTAAGTCGCTTAACACGTTTCCAAGCAATGATGTGAATCGTGCACCATCTGCTCCATTCACGGCTCGATGATCATAAGTTAAAGACAGCGGCAACATTAATTTTGGCTGCCACTCTCCCTGAGCGTTATAAACAGGTTTTATTTGAGCCTTAGATACGCCCAATATCGCCACTTCAGGCGCGTTCACTATCGGCGTGAACGAAGTACCGCCTATAGCACCAAGACTCGAAATGGTAAAACACGCGCCTTGCATTTCAGCGGGCAACAATTTTTTATCTCTGGCTCGAGCAGCCAAATCCTGACATTCGCCGGCTATTTCCCAGATTCCTTTCTTATCAACATCCCTGATGACCGGAACAAATAAACCATAGGGTGTATCCACCGCAAAGGCTATGTGCACATAGTGCTTTTGGATTATGTGCTGATTAGCTAAATCAAGAGATACATTGAATTGCGGCAACGCCTTCAGTGCATAGGCGCAGGCCTTTAGTAAAAACGCAATGGGCGTTAATTTAATGCCTTTCTGATCAGCTACATTTTTCTGTTTTTTTCTAAACTCTTCGAGCGCAGTAATATCCGCCTCATCAAATTGAGTGACTTGAGGAATCTGGCAACTTCTCTGCATATTTTCAGCTGTTTTCAGATGCACTTTAGTCATCGTTTGTGCACTGATTTCGCCAAACTGCTTAAAATCAGGCAATGCCACAGCACCATGAGAAAAACCTGCCCCTATGATCTGACCGTTTTGCGCACGCTGAATCTGAGACTTTATATATTGCGTCACATCCTCTTGCAGAATCCGTGCTCGGGGCCCGGATGCTCTCACCCGGCTTAAATCGACTGCATGCTCCCGAGCAAACTTTCTAACCGCAGGCCCCGCATGAACCACGGCTGTGTTTAGCTCAGGCGCCTGACTATGCTCGATAGTCTCATTTTTCTGCTCCAACACAGGAGGCTGCTTTGCAGCATTTTCGGGCTGAGCAGTCTTTATTGGCTCAATAACAGGCGTTTCTGTCTTAGCTTTTTCCTGTTGTACCTCATTTGTTGCTTCGCTAGCTGTAACCTCTACTTCAGCAATCACATCACCTGACTTGGCACGATCACCCGATTTCAACTTCAAGGACACTAATTTGCCGGCAACAGAGGATGGTATCTCCATAGTTGCCTTATCTGACTCAAGAACAATCAAGGTTTGCTCTTTTTCTATGACATCTCCGATACTCACTGCCACTTCAATGACATCCATCTCGCCATCGTTACCTGTATCCGGCACTAAAACTTCTTCAATATTCATTGAGTTCCCCTGTTTCAACGCTGCATGGCACTTAGACAATTACGATCGATATTAAATTTACGCATCGCTTCAATCACTATTTGAGCGTCGAGTATTTTTTGCTGACTCAATGCATTTAAAGCTGCGATAACCACGTAATAACGATCTACTTCAAAAAACTGTCTAAGTTTCTGGCGGGTATCACTTCGGCCGAAACCATCCGTTCCCAACACGGTGTAGGAACCAGGCACATAGGCTCGGATTTGTTCGGCATAAAGACGTATATAGTCTGACGACGCAATAACAGGCCCTTGTTTGCTATCCAGGCACTGACTGACAAAAGGCTGTTTTGGCTTCTTTTCCGGGTTAAGCATATTCCAGCGTACACATTTTTGACCATCTCGCGCCAATTCATTGAAGCTGGTGACACTCCATACATGACTGTTAATTGAAAATTCATCTTTTAGAATTTGTGCTGCTGCTCGCACTTCATTCAATATGGCACCACTGCCCAACAACTGAACCGATTTATTCTTGCTCCCACCCTTACTGCTAAGCGTTTCAAACAAGTACATGCCTTGAATAATACCCTGCTCAGAACCCTTCACCAATGAAGGCTGAACATACTGTTCATTCATGACCGTCAGGTAGTAATAGACATCTTCATTATCCTGATACATACGCTTGAGGCCGTCCTGAACAATAACCG
>JBFHPN010000410.1:0-3060 GCA_041592735.1 Oleiphilaceae bacterium
AGCAGGGCTTAGAAAGATCATCCAAAAGGCTTAAGCCTTCAATAAAAGCTAAAAAGCGTGATGTATGCCACATTTTTTATTCGTCACTTAGATCGGTTTACAAATGTTTTAGGCGTAATAACGGCAAATATCCCGTTTGAAAAACGAAAGGGCTTATTTTAATAAACCGATAGCTCTGGCTTTTGATAAAGCTTCGGTACGGCTTTTTGCCTGGATTTTCCCGTAAAGGTTTCGAATATGAGCTTTTACTGTGGCAGGCGCTAAGCTTAGTTTCTGGGCTATTTCTTTATTGGCGAGCCCTTTATCTATAAGGCTCAACACTTCAATTTCCCGTTGACTGAGCGGTTCGAGCAATTGTTTGTTACTTTCCAGTGCTGCTGCACCGGGGAGGTCAATCTTGCTGTTAGATTCTTCAGGCTGCAATCCGAGGGTGTGGGTTAATTTCTGCAAATAGTTATCAGGCAGGCTCGGGTCTGCGCCAAGCGCTAATACTCTTAATATCGCTTTGGTTTCATTCGCATAAACTGAAATAAAACCATCTTGAGAGGCCAGTTGTAATGATGCTTTGATGGCTTTACTGGCCGCATCAATATCTTGTAATTGATAAAGGCAGATGGCTTTAATGTTAAGCGCCTGAATCAGGTTATATACATGGTGCATCTCGGATGCCTGGTCGATCAGCCGGTTAAGCATTTCCAGTGCAAGCTCTTCCATGCCTTTTTCCATGAAAATCCGGGATCGGGTCAGATTGATATCTTCGTAGTTAAGCGGTACGGCATTAATCGTTTCGCTACCCAGTTGGCTGATAATATATTCAGCCTTCTCTATTTGCGACATGGCAAGTAAACAGCGTGCCTTCAGAGCAACGATACTTGGGGGGGTGAACATAATGGAGTCACGTTTGTGCTGATAAACGTGCCATGCATCATCCAGGCAGGCTATCGCTTCAACATAGCGATGTTGGGCAAAGTAGAAATGTGCATGGGTATATTGAATGATAATATGCTGGCCTGCTTCTGTACCGGACTCCAGGTGTTTTAAAAGCGGGTTGATGTACGACTCGGCAATCGTGAATTCTGCTTTTTCCATATAAATAAAGGCAAGGGCACTATTTTGCCAACAGGAAATAATTCTGGGCTGTGTGCTGTCGTGGTAATGATCAATCCATTGTTGGTTAGTCACAGCGGTTTCCAGGGCGGTTTCCAGCTTGCCCTGGTTGAAGTAAATATAGGCTAATAATCCACTGCTGGATAAGACAGTCGTGTATTTCTTCTCCCGCTTGCCATGTTTGATCGCTTCCAGCAGCGCTTTTTCAGCGGAGTCCAGATTGCCTATGGCGTAGCTGTCCAGGCCAATCCCATAATAGGTGACCGACTTTAACGGCATTTGCGTGGTGTCCAGCTCTTTTAAGACGGCAGACGTGAGTTTTCCTGCACTTTTAAGATCGGACTGGCTGCGTGCCAGATAAGCGCGGATGAGCGAGATTTCACTATGTAAATCAATGATTTCGTGTGTGCTGGCCGCAACATTTAATAGCCGTTGCTGGTCTATGAGGCTTTCCAGTTCATCCAGCAAAGGCGGAATAATATCAATCTTATTACTGAAGAACAGTGCCCAGATTTTTACCATGATAATTCGGGGTGATTGGCTGAAAAGGTCTTCAGGAATATGTTTTAGCCAGTTAAGCACCAGTAAGTGATGACCCTCGTGGATAAGATTATTGCCATTATCCTCTAAGAGCTTTAACAATTGCGGCCAGTCTTCAAGTTGAATAACTTGGTAAATGGCTTCATGAGCTTGTTGATGTTTGAGCAACCATTCTACCGCTTTGGTTTGAAGATTTATGTAATGGTCTGTTTGCTCAGTTCTTAATTTATACAATAACGCGTCTCGGAACATATCATGATAGCGATACCAGTGATGATCCTTGTCGAGAGGAATTAAAAATAAGTTAGCTTGTTGCAGCAATTCTAGCAGTTCGCGGCTGTCTGAAGCATCTCTGACGAAATCACATAATTCGGGTGACAAACGCAGCAGACAGGAAGTATCCATCAAGAAACGCTGAACATTTTCAGGTTGATGCGCCAGAATTTCGCTGAGAATGTAATCCGAGATATGTCTGTCATCGCCCAGCAGATCGACACCGCTTAGTTGGGATCTGCCCAGGCTAAATGCAGCATCTGAGGCAGCAGCTTTGTTTTGCACCGAGCCCGCAGATAACGCAGCCAGCTGAATCGCAGCAATCCAGCCTTCGGTCTTTCTGACGATAGCTTCAATTTGCTGAGGGTTAAGTTCCAGACCCATGTAAGCATTTAGAAAATCCCTTGACTCATCAAGCGAGAAAACCAGATCGGCGGCATAGATCTTATCTACCCAGTTCTTGACACTCCAACGGGCAATGGGCAATTGTGGTTCAAAACGGGTCGTTATAATCACGTCTACTTGTGCAGGCAGAAAATCGATCAGGTAAGAAAATTGTTGAAGAATAGACGGATTAGTGACGATGTGAAAATCATCTAATACGATGCTCAAGCCGTTTTCAATCTCGCTGGACGTATTCAGCTCATTAATGAGGGCCGTGACAGCACCTTCATAGTGAAGGGCATCGCTATTAAGGAATCGTTTGGCTTCTTGGCCAAACTCAGGTATTGCCGTGGCAATCGAACCAATAAAATATTCCCAGAAGCGTTGAGGCTCATTGTCATACTGATCAAGAGAAAGCCAGCAATGTTTTTGACTAAAGCGGTTCAGGCATTGCAGAACTAAGGTTGTTTTACCATATCCGGCAGGCGCAGATAGCAATACCATCTTGCGACCAATACGAGGAGCCAGTCGATTAACTAATCGGTCGCGTTCCACACTTTTAGGATTGAAGGCGGGTGCCAGAAATTTGGTTTTAAGTAACATCTTGATTACTATATGAAAAAACAAAAATTATGTACGAATTCGCGCGATTTATGAATCCGATGTTCAAATATGAGCTTATTTTACCTTAAAGTTAACTGTTTTGTTTAAAAAAATCAGCTAGTTCATTGAATTAATTAGTGGTAAGAAAAAAGG
>JBFHPN010000411.1:0-3053 GCA_041592735.1 Oleiphilaceae bacterium
ACCGGTTTGGGTTTGTCCCTTTCCTATTCAATTATTGAAAAACATGGTGGGGACATTCAGGTTGAATCAACGGTTGGTGTCGGTACCACCTTTATTATCAAATTACCGATTAAGCAGAAAGAAGCAAAAGCGGAATAATCAATGCTGTTATGAGCCGATTCGGGTGCTGACAGTCAGTTTAAAAACCAGGTTAATCATATGAGTGACAAGCTGAATTTATTGCTGGTCGATGATGAGCAGAATATTACCCGTTCCATTAAGCGGGCATGCCGCCAGCGTAATTACAATGTGTTTATTGCCAATAGTGGCGCGGAGGCCCTTGAGATTCTGAACAAAGAAGGGATCAACGTGATCCTGTCGGATCAAATGATGCCAGGAATGACGGGCGCTGAGTTATTCGAGAAAGTGGCGGTCAACTCTCCACAAGTCGTGCGCATATTATTGACAGGTCATACAGCCTTGGAGGGCATCACCAAAGCAGTCAATAAGGGTGCCGTGTTTAAAATCATGTTCAAGCCCTGGGAAGATGAAGAGCTACTGAACACGATTGATGAAGCATTTAATTTCTACAATATTAATGAGAAAAATAAACAACTTGCACAAGAGCTGCAAGTTTTAAATAAAGAGCTGGAAGCAAAAGTTGAAGAAAAAACACGTTATCTTCAATTACATGTTGAGCAGTTGAAACTCGCACATAAGCTGTTTGATTATGTACCGGATGTGGCGATAGGGCTTTCAGATGAGTTATTGATCGTGGATGCCAATCGGGCAGCGGTAAAGTTGTTTATGCCTCAACCCTTGGTGGGAAGAAACGCACAGGATGTATTTCCTGAATCGCTCACCCTCTTTATCGAAAGCTTACGCGAAGAGAATTGTGAAGCGGCTATACTAGAGAAACAACAGCAACTGACAATGAACGATCTGTCCTACAATTTTTTCTGTCGAATCGTACAACTGTCGGAAACACAAAAAGCCATATTGTTATTTGGGAGTCGAGTTCTATGAGTGAAGCAAGGGATACCTCGGCCATTGATCTGCCAACGATTAAAGCAAGGCAGAAGAGTATCGAGGCATACTTCAAGGGTGCTTCAGATAATGCCGCCATGCAAAAGTTAGCAACCATCCTAATGGATTATTGCAGTGATTTAGCGCAAGAGAAAGAAGGTGGGGATCATGAGTGAACCGACTAAAGGGCTAGATATATCCAAGGTTATTGAGAAATTGCCGCCCTTTCCTGCTGCGGTAAAAAAATTGATGGATGCACTCGAAGCCGATTATGTTAAACCGGACGAACTGGAAAAGTTATTGATCGCCTGCCCGGTGATTGCTGGCCGGGTATTACAAATATCAAACTCTTCATTCTATGGGCAGAGTCGCAAAATTGTTTCCCTGAAGCAGGCGATTGTTATTCTGGGCCTGAGTACATTAAAAGGTCTGATTTATACCCTGTCTGTCATGGAGAATTTTCAGGAAACCAAGCCGGATCAGGCAGGATTCGATTCGCATTTTTTATGGAGACATTCACTTTATTGTGCCTGCCTTGCAAAAAGTATTGCCAGTTATCATGAATCCAAAGATGAATCCCATGTGTTTACCGGAACGCTGTTCCAACACCTGGGTTTAATGGTATTGCAAATAATGGACCCGCTTAAATTGAATCAGGCGATTAACATTGCTCAGGAGCAACAAAGAACCCTCTTTGACATTCTGCATGCAGATCAGGGCATTAATTATTTTGAATTATCCGGGCTAGCTTTGGATCAGTGGGGCTTTCCTTCAGAAGTCTGCAAAATTGTCGAAGGAATTCAACAAACCTATAGCCAAAGTCAGACAAAACAACCGCTGGGTAAAGAGCTTGAAGCAATCCGTATCAGTGCTGTGATCGCTCATGGTTTTGATTATCCGATTCAACAGGCATGTGTTGTGCCTGCTATCGATCAACAGTGTTTAACAGTGTGTTTCCCCGATGATCAGGTTGCTGGGGCGTGTTTGCACAAAGCAGATATCATGTTTACTGAGCTGAAAAAAGTGATCCTGGGGTAGACGGTCATGCAAGAAACCGAAGTCAATGATGCCATTGCCGACGATGAGATGAATGATAAAGAGTCTGTGTTATTTGTCGATGATGAAAAACACATCTTATCGTCTTTAAGGCGTTTGATGCGACCACTGAAATTGAATACGTATTTTGCTGTGGGCGGTGAAGAGGGTTTAAAAGTTCTGCAGGAGAATAAAATCGACCTTGTAGTGTCTGATATGAGAATGCCACACATGGATGGAGCAGAATTTCTCACCAGAGTGAAGCAACAATGGCCAGATACGATACGTATGTTATTAACCGGCTATGCGGACATCGGTTCAACCGTCAATGCCTTGAATAATGGTGGCATCTATCGCTACATCTCAAAGCCCTGGGATGACGAAGAACTCAAGCAAATTATCATGGATGGCCTTAAGCTTAAACGTCTGGAGCGTGAACAGAAACAATTACTTGAGTTAACCAATAAACAGAATAAAGAGTTGCAGGATTTAAACGCTAACCTTGAGGCCAAAGTGGCCGCCAGGACGGAGGAGATCAGGCAGGCCAATCAAATGTTGGATATGGCCTATGGCAACTTGAAAGAAAGTTATGATGGTTTCGTTCAGGTTTTCTCCAGCGTGATTAACAAGCGCCAATCGCTGCAAAGAGCTGAATCACAAATTGTGGCCGATTTATCAAAAAAGATGGCTATCGCGCTGAAGCTCAAAGAGACGACGGTCCGATCTGTGTATCATGCGGCCTTGCTCCACCAACTGGGTAAAAGCGGACTCTCGGATAACTTGTTGAATAAGCCTCTGGAATTGATGAATGATGAGGAAAAAAAGCAATACCAGGAATATTCAGCAATTGGCGAGGCGGCACTCAGCAGTATCGCCGGCTTTGAAAAGGCCGCAGCATTGATAAGAAACCATACAGAATATTACGATGGCAGTGGCTTCCCGGATAAGCTTAAGGCCGAGCAGGTTCGGGCAGGTGCTCGCGTAATCAGAACGGTTTGTGATTATGTTGGCTA
>JBFHPN010000412.1:0-3052 GCA_041592735.1 Oleiphilaceae bacterium
ATAAAAGCTTTTAGGAATTCGGATATTGGTAATAAATGATCTGAAATCGTCATCTTCATTGCCAGCATCCAAAATAACTTCTATGCTGCCACCCGACTTCTCGAGGAAGCCTTTCACGGCATCCATACCCACGCCTCTGCCAGATACATCCGTGACAGCTTCAGCCGTTGAGAAACCTGATGAGAAAATCAGATTAGCAATCTCTGAAGCAGACGGTTTTGGATCTTCAGCCTTATAAATACCTTTCTCGATAGCCATTTTATAAATTCGACTAATCGCGATACCCCTACCATCGTCACGTATTGCCAGGTTGGCGCCATTATCATCTGTTGTCACATTTAGCGAAATTTTGCCACTTTCAGGCTTACCTTTTTGCAAGCGCTCCTCTATACCCTCTATACCGTGATCCATGGCGTTTCTGAAGACATGCATAAAGATGTTATTGAGTGTGGTATGGGCATGGCTTTTGACCAATATGCCAGCATTATCGATTTCGATAACAGGCTTACCCTTACCTAATTGATCTGCCAGAGAATTAGCAGAGCTGATCACATCAGAAATAACCACATCAAGCGGTTTTGCATCGAGGGACATCAACATGTTGTAGGTATCCGAAACAACACCTTTGACATTGCTGCTCATATCTTCCTGTGTTAGGGCGTGGATGCGTTCGAGCAAGGTTGCCACCAGCTCCGGATCCAACGAAGAACCACTTGAGACTTCCCCATCGCGACCCAGTTTTTCTCTGAAGACCACTGCATATTTTCCAATAATATCTTCGGCACCGGACAATTCATGAAGTAATTGCGACTGATCCCATTGAACCTCTTCTTTTTTGCGAAGATCATCATAGGTGCTTTCAACTTCGTGGACGATATCGGTGATCTGACTCAGACCATAAGTACGCGCATTCCCTTTAACGGTATGCATAGACCTGAACAGGCTGGCGATGACATCCAGATCCTTGCTTGTATTTTCTTCGATAAGCTGGCGACACTCAGCAAGGAAACCTTCAGCCGTAGACAAAAAGTCTTTAAATTTAGCCGCATCAACAGCAAGTATTTCGCCAATAATGGCCAATTCACGTTTCTGACCTTCAGCCTCAGCTTCCAGCGCTTTCAGTTCAGTCACATCTCTAACCGTGACCATCAGCTTGTCAACTTCACCGGCTTCATTAATGATCGGGTCCCAATCAAGTTCGAGTATTTTCTCACGACCGTCACCCATCTTAATGACCATTTCAGTCATTAAGCAATGGGAGTTAAACTCATACATCATTTCATCTTCACCGACTATCGCATCTACGCCGGTAATATTCTGATCCACCGCATCGGAACCCGCCGTTGTATTGCTGAATAACAAGTCTGCGAAGTTACGATCGGCTATACGATCTGTCTCGAATATCTGCTCTAAGTAAGCCGCATACTCAGGATGGATAAGGCCACCAGCCGTAATGGTAAACAAGCCCTGATGCATATTGGCCATCATATTGGCAATATCATTATTTTTCTGTCTTAATTCAGCAGTACGCTCTTCGACTTTCGCTTCCAGATTTCTGTTTTGTTCTTCGATAACTTCACGCATGCGAATACTTTTGATTGTCGTCACTAACGAACGTGCAACAGAAGAAACAAACTCATAATCACTGTCAGCAAAACTGACATTTTTGACATCGCCCGATAAATTGATTACACCAACCAGAATATCTTTATCTACCAGCGGCACGCAAAGTAGAGCTCTTTCAGAGCCTGAGTCATTGGACACAAAGTTTTTATCTTTAGTCGTATTTGGAACGAAGATGATTTTCTTGGTTTCTGCTGCTTTACCCAGAACCCCCTGCCCCAATTCAAACTTGGTAGCGACTGCACCAGGCTCAATAGCTTTAGGTGGAAAATGTGCTTTCACCTCAAGCTGATGTTTATCATTAGTGAGATATACAGAGCCCTGCGCTACACCAATTTTTTCATGCATACTTTGCAACACTTCTTCTAGTGCTGAGTTTTGGCTTTGAGCACCCGCCAGAGAACGGCCGATAGCATTGAGCTTGGCTAAATCTATCATCTTCTTGCGAATAGCAAGACGCATAGAGTTGAAGTTCTGGGCTGCCAATAAGATCAGTACAATTAACATACCAATCGCTAACTTGAACCCGAAATCAAGGCTATCTGACACATATCCCTGCAAGTAATTGAATTGTTGATCAGCTGCTTCAAGTAACTTATCCAAAGCTTCGATTGCCAGCGATACAGATGCATCGGCCTCATCAAGCTTGGCTTTAGCAATATCTATTTGCTCAAGTTGCATTTTTTTGTGATCAGCAATAGAAGGTGTTTTCAACACATGATTACTTAAGGCTTCATACGCATCATTGGCAGCAGGCACTAAGCCATTTTCATCAAAATCGGAGAAAATAATGGCGCCTTTATCAAACCAATTCTTGGAATCGTTAATAGAGAACGTAAAGTTACCCATGCCTCCACTAACCAGACCAATGTCCTGGGTAATTTTTATTTCTTCAATCGTTTTAAAGAGATTATTGATTAAGGTGAGTGACTGGTTGGCAAAACCGGTAACCAGTTCCATCTCTTCCTGATATTTTTCAGGAGCCATGAAATATTGAATTTCATCAATAGACGCACCTACCGAATCGATTAAGCCGAACAAAACATCGACCTCACCCAACATTCTCTGACGAGCCGCAAGCACTTCGGTTTTAGCTTCAAACATCGATTTAACAGAAGAACGGTATGCTTCATAGTTTTCCTTAACAGTTTTCACCATTCCACTCATTTCTTCATCACTGCCAGCCAACTGAGCCAGACTCGCATATTGCGTGTCAAACAATGCAGCGCCTTTTTCGAAAGATTTAGAGTAGGCATCTATTTGATCCTGATTAGATGCATTGAATGCCAACGAACTTAATTTTGCCAATTTCAGCAATTGAATCTGTACATCGTTACTTTGCTTTACGACGGGTACCGCCGTCTCATTTACCAGGGTCGATGAACCATTGATTCGGTTCAAATTCCACAATGAAGATAATCCTGAAGTA
>JBFHPN010000413.1:0-3052 GCA_041592735.1 Oleiphilaceae bacterium
TAGGGGGTCGTTGATAAAGCAGAAAAGGCTTTGAACGCTTCAAGTGCTTCAGGGGTCGCCACATCAGTTTTATTGACGATCAGATAATCCGCCACACTAAGTTGTTGTTGGAAAATACTATTTTCAAGATGCTTTTGGCTCGTAAAGTGTTGCGGGTTTACGACAGTCAGGGTCGAATCCAGGGATAATACCGATGAAAAAGCCTGGCTTCTCAGCAAGCGCTGAATTTCAGCGGGATGCCCAAGCCCGGTTGGTTCGATCAGTAAACGGTGCGGCTTGGCTTTCATCAAGAGTAAATTAATGGCAACCTGCATAGGGAGCTTACTGCTACAGCACATGCAGCCACCGGGAACTTCGCGAATAAACACAGATTCATCGCGGGTGGCGGCGCTCTCGATCAATTGACCATCCAGGCCGATTTCTCCAAACTCATTCACCAGAACTGCCCAGCGTTCATCTGCCGGCTTTTGTGCCAATAATTGGAGGATGGTGGTGGTTTTACCGGTGCCAAGAAAGCCAGTGATAATATGACAGGGGATGGCATGCAGCATGATAATCTGTTGTCCTGAACAATAAATGGAAAGCGGGGGATTAAACGAGGATTTTCATGAGTATGCAAGCAAGGCATTCATTTAGAGCATCAGCGCCCAGAAAAAAATCATCATGGGCGCGTTATTAGCTTAGCTTGCTTGTTTTTCTTCAAGTAAGCGCGTTTGAGCGACCGCTTTATTGCGACCCTGGGATTTTGCCAGGTACAGGCATTTATCGGCACGCTCGATAAGTTTATCTGAGTTGTCTTTTTCATGACGACTTGCAACGCCCATGGATAGCGTAATGCGGCCCAGCTGCATATTGTTGGAGCTGTCATACAGTGCCTGGTCTGCCAGGTAACTACGGATATTATTCGCAACGCAGAGTGCACTGTCGAGCGTGGTATCGGGCAGTAAAATGACGAATTCTTCCCCGCCGAATCGGGCCAGATAATCCTGGCCGCGAATATTTTTTCCAATCAGTGTGGCAATAAACTTCAATACTTTATCACCGGTGAGGTGCCCGTATTGATCATTGAGCTTTTTAAAATGATCGATATCGACCATGATGATGGAAAACGGTTTTTTGGATTCGCGCAGATACTCGGTTAATTTCTGATTAAAAGCTCTACGATTGTAGATGCCTGTGAGCGCATCTGTATTGGCATCAATGGCCACCCGTTTAAGCCGTTTATCCAGGTCTTCCACTTCTTTGGACATTTCTTTAATCTGTTTTCGGAAGGCTTCATTTTCCAGGCTGCGGTTATGGGCTTCGGAAATGAGCCGGGCGATGACGTTTTCAAGATCTGATAATTGGGCTATTTGGGTGACCTGGTTGGATAGATTTTCCAGAGACTCACTATAGCTGTCCAGACCCTGGTTTTCGTTTTGAATCTGGGATAACAGGTTATCAATCACGCTCTTCACGCTGGCATTAAGCTGGTTAATTGACAGTTGTGGGCGCTGGGCGATAAATATTTCGTAAAGGTTATCATTAACTATTTGCGTAAAGGCACGTTTTTCAGCCTTCAGAGCATCAATTTTTTTGACCAGTGCAGGGTTCTTACCGGAAGTATATTCATACCAGACGGCATAATTCTCGGGTGTCGTCGGGATTTTGTGAGCTGCCATTTCAGGCAAAACCATTTTCAGGTATTTAATTGCTTGTGAGTAATCGTCGTAATGAATGGTGGATTGCATGTTTTGGCCGTGTCTGATGGATAGTCTCCGCCATTAGGTTATTTTGCTTAATGATTTCAGGCGGTTGATTAAGTGGCTGATGTTACGACTGCGGTCTCAGATGACGGAATTATAACGTCTTTAAATTATACAAATGTTAAATTGGTCACAAATCATCCGGTGCCTTGTTTGTTTAATTAAAAAAGTTATATCACCCAACAAGAGCATTAGTTGTTAACGTATTGATTGCTGTGCCATTATCAGGATGGCTTGCATTATGAGCCTGCCGTATTTCACAATGGTTAACAATTGTACGCTATATTTTATAACGTAATCGAATAACAATGCCGCGCTGTAACGGTTTGTGTTGTTACGTAAATAATTATTACAAGCGTTCTTTGAGGATAAGCCAGTGATTGAGAATGGTGATTTAATATTAAATTACCTTGATCGATTAGGAATAGAGTATGTGTTTGGGGTGCCTGGTGGCAGTATTGAACCCTTTTACAATGCTCTCGCGAGAAGTGAGCGGAATGGAGGCCCCAAGGCGATTTTAGCAAGACATGAAGCCGGCGCTGCGTTTATGGCAGACGGCTACGTGCGCGCAACCGGTAAACTCGGTGTGTGCTGTTCCACGTCAGGCCCGGGCGCCACCAACCTGCTTACCGGGGTGGCCAGTGCTTATGCCGATGGCATTCCCTTGCTGGTGATTACCGCCCAGCCTGCGATTGATCGTTTCGGCATGGGCGCCTTTCAGGAGGGTTCCTGCACCGGCATCAATACCCTGAGCATGTTTGAATCCTGTACCCGCTACAACACGCTGGTGTCGCATCCGGCCCAGCTCGAAACCAAATTATTACAAGCCATCAGTTTTGCCAGAAGCAATAACGCCGGCCCGGTGCACTTAAGCATTCCCCTGGATATTATGCGCGCCAGGGTGGAATCCCGTTATGGTGATCAGCAGTTGCGTGCTTTTATTAATCACGAAGTCGTGACCAGTGATAAAGGACTGGATCTGTTGCTTAAGTATTTATCCCATGTCGAAAAAGTGACCTTTGTAGTGGGTGAAGGCTGTGCCGGTGCTATTAACCGGTTGTTGGAGCTTGCCGAACTGCAGAACTGGCTGGTGGTCACGACGCCGATGGCCAAAGGCTTGATTTCAGATTTCCATCCTCAATATCGGGGTGTGTTCGGATTAGGTGGGCATGAAAGTGCGCGTGAAGCCTTGTTACCAGAAAATGCAGAATATGTGGTTGTTGTCGGTGCCAGTCTGGATGAGGTGAATACCGGAGGCTGGGATACCCAGGCCATACTCTCAAACCGTTTGATTCATGTTTCCCAGA
>JBFHPN010000414.1:0-3049 GCA_041592735.1 Oleiphilaceae bacterium
TCCAAAGTTACGCATTGAAGAAAGCGCAGCCAGAAAACAAGCACGGATTGATCGTGGCGAAGACGTAATCGTCGGCGTCAATAAATACCAGCTTGAGCATGAAGATGACCTGGATATTCTCGAAGTCGACAACGTGGCGGTGCGAGATTCACAAATTAAAGGCCTTGAAAAGCTGCGCGCCACACGAGACCAGAAAGCGGTAGAAGCGGCCTTGGCTGCTCTCACAGAGGCTGCGCGTTCAAACCAGGGCAACCTGCTTGATTTAAGTATCAAGGCAGCTCGCCTGCGCGCTACCGTCGGTGAAATTTCCGACGCACTCGAAACGGTCTATGGGCGTTATCAGGCGCAGTCTCGTACTATTAGCGGGGTCTATGGTGCGTCTTACGAAAATGATGCCGACTGGCAGCAAATTCAAAAGGACATTGAAACTTTCGCTGAAAAACATGGCCGCAGACCGCGCATGCTGGTGTGCAAAATGGGTCAGGATGGTCATGATCGTGGCGCTAAAATCATCGCCACCTCTTTTGCGGATGCCGGTTTCGATATCGATCTTTCCCCGATGTTTTCAACACCGGAAGAAGTCGCCAGGCAAGCCGTCGAAAACGATGTGCATGTCGTTGGTGTCAGTTCACAGGCCGCCGGACATAAAACCCTGGTACCACAATTAATTCAGGCACTGAAAGCTGAAGGAGCTGATGATATTATCGTGGTCGCTGGCGGCGTCATCCCTAAACAGGATTACAGCGCACTTTATGAAGCTGGCGTAAAAGGTATTTTCGGACCAGGCACCAAAGTGCCGGTGAGTGTGAAGCAAGTATTGAAAGCACTCGGCCAGTAGCCAACAGAGTTGCTGACAAGGCAAGCCTATGACCATTGATATCGCACAACTCAAACAAGGCCAGCGCCGAGCGCTGGCCAAAGCGATTACCCTGATTGAGAGCACCCTGGAAGCCGATCGGGAAGCGGCCCAAGACTTACTCAATGCGCTTCTGCCAGACACTGGCAAGAGCCTGCGCATTGGTATTTCAGGCGTACCTGGCGTTGGCAAATCCACATTTATTGAAGCCTTCGGTCAGCACCTGCTTGCGCAAGGTAAAAAAGTGGCCGTGCTGGCCGTCGATCCCAGTTCCCCCTTGCGAGGAGGCAGTATCCTGGGTGATAAAACCCGGATGGAGAATTTATCCCGCCAGGAGAATGTGTTTATTCGCCCCAGCCCGAGCGCCGGTGCGCTGGGTGGCGTCGCGCTAAGAACCCGGGAAACAATGCTTCTATGTGAAGCCGCTGGTTATGATGTGATTCTGGTGGAAACCGTTGGAGTGGGTCAATCCGAGTATGACGTAGCCTCTATGGTCGACTTCTTTCTGGTGCTCATGCTGCCTAACGCCGGTGATGACCTGCAAGGCATCAAGCGTGGCATCATGGAACTGGCGGATGGGTTGGTCATCAATAAATGCGATGGCGAACATCAACGTGCCGCCGAGCAAACCAAAGTGCATTATCAGAACGCCTTTCACCTGCTCAAACATGAAGGTTTCTGGACGCCCCGTATCCTGACCTGTTCATCGTTGGAAAACAGGGATATTGATAGTGTCTGGAACATGCTCTGCGACTACCATCAACAGAGCCTTTCAAATACCCAAAAAAATAAACAAGGCCAGATGCTTTCAGCGTTCTCACATAAGCGTGCGCTGCAAAACAGCACCTGGTTACGCGCACTGATACACGACATGCTGGAGCGAAAACTGTATCAACACCCTGACGTTAAAAGCACACTGCCGCAGCTCAAACAAGCCGTCCTGCAAAATCGCATCACCCCCTACTCTGCCGCCCAGCAAGTGATCGACTTATTGTTGAAATGACTCTTTAAAAGGGGACGGAGGGATTATTTTTTAACCAATCCCCCTTGTTTACACTAGCCCTTTTCCTAGATTAAAACTATCTGCTACGATTCATTCCTTTCATATCAGCAAAAAGGATTTTGCGATGCCCAGACGAAAAAGGATGTATTTCCCAGGTATTCCATTCCACATAGTTCAAAGAGGAAACAATCGTGAAGCTTGTTTCTATTCCCCTAAGGACTATCAATATTATTTATACTTGCTAAAAACTGCATTGGATCGATATTCGGTTCATCTTCATTGTTATGTGTTGATGACAAACCATGTCCATTTATTGATGACGCCTTCAGATAAAGAGGGAATATCCATGGTCATGAGGGTAGTGGGTAGCAGTTATGCGCAATATATGAACAAAACCTATCAACGTACCGGCACTCTATGGGAGGGGAGACACAAGTCGAGCGCAATAGATGAAGATAATTATTTGCTTAAATGCTATCGCTATATAGAGTTAAACCCTGTTACGGCTAATATGGTGAGCCGGCCTGAAGAATATAGGTGGAGTAGTTATGTCTTTAATGCATATGGTGATAATTCTGACATTATATCTCCGCATCACCAATATCTTGATTTGAGTAGTGATCCAGAAAAGCGCTGTTATTATTATCGGGCATTATTTAAATATGCCTTAAACGAAGCTGATGTTCACGACATCAGACTTGCGACGCATTATTGTCAGCCTATTGGGTCAGATAGATTTAGAGCACACATAGCCGACAAAACTGAACAGAAGTTAGGCCAGTTACATCGTGGTAGGCCAAGAATTGAGGTGATTAAAAAATAATCCCTCCGTCCCCTTTTTTAGTGGTCCCCTTTTTTAGTGATCCAAATCGAAACTGCCTCAGTAAAATAAAAATACACACAATCTGGGGTGAAAAACTATGCTAAAGCGCTCAATCGATGCGTTATCAGACGCTGACACATCGCGCATTATTGAGATGGCTTGGGAAGATCGTACCCCTTTTGAATCAATTACTACTCAATATTTATTAACTGAGGCCGATACTATTAAATTAATGCGTAGTCGATTGAAACCCGGTGCGTTTAAAAACTGGCGTGCTCGTGTTTCCGGTCGTAAAACCAAGCATCTGAAACGCAGATCTCCAGATGTAACCAGAGCTTATTGCCCGAGCCAATACAAACACAAGTAA
>JBFHPN010000415.1:0-3047 GCA_041592735.1 Oleiphilaceae bacterium
ACAACGCATTACCGAGACATACTCATTGTCTCTTAAATACGCTGAACTCTTCTCTAACCACTCCTGCACTTTCTTACGATTACCAATCCCGGTAATCCCATCCATATATGAAAGCTTGTAAATTTCCTTTTCTGCCAAATAAGTACTGGTATGGTCACGAATCAAACATAAAATGCCGTTTCCGTTGGCACGCATGAAACGCATTTCAATCAGAAAAGGCTGATCATCAATGTGACGGGAAATTAGAACAGGTTCAGATGGCATATTATCCAATAACGCACGCCACTGCTGCAAAAGAGATTGAATGGCTTCTGGTGGTACGACATCAAACAGGCAGACATTTTCAAAGACCCGATTTTTAAACCAGGCAGGTAATAAATCTGCTTTCTGGATAGCAGTGATAACAGCCTCGTCATTTAAATGAAATAAAATATCCGAGGAGGCCGTTAAGATTGTATCTACCTCGCCCGACATCTTTTTCACCAGACGTTTGCCTTCGGATGCCTGAATCAATGAAGTGATTCTAGGCCCCATGATTTTCCAATTAACGGGCTTATTCACATAATCTGTCGCACCAAGCTCGAAAGCCTTATCAATGGAGAAGTCGTCATCCAATCCGGTAGACATGATAATAGGTGGCGTAGCGGTTCCTAAAGCATCATGCAGTTGCGCACATACCTCAAAGCCTTCCATATCGGGCATTTTGGCATCCAGAAGAATCGCGTCGTAATCATCCTTTATGGCCATAGCAAAAGCACCCTTACCAGATTCCGCCGTATCGACGAGATAGCCTTGTTTAGTGAGTGCTGCAGACGCAACTAACAAAAAAGTCCGATCGTCATCCACCACCAAAAGATGTTTGGCATGGGCTTCGGGAGTCGTTGCGTTTTGGGTCTTAGCTGTCAGTGCGTCATTGATTTTCATAGTGCTTCCTTCCCTTTTAGGGTGGGATTTCGATCCCAATTCATTCTTAATATCTACCAATCGTTTTTGATTGTTGCTTGAAGGGGTTAGAGCAGGATGTGTGCCAATTTATTTTCGGCTATAAAATAAGGCTGAAATTCAAGGTGATCAGCAGACATTGAATGGCTCAAAAAAAACAAAAAAAAAGCGCTCCGAAAACACGCCATTGCGCGCACTCAGAACACTTTAAATTTTATATACTATTGTTATTTATAGAATTTTATAACTTAAATCAGAAACGCTAACTTGCATCCCATTGTTGTTTTTTCCGATAAATAGTGGATGCACTGATATCTAAAAAAGCAGCGGCTTTAGGTACATTGCCTTGGCATGCCTCAATCGCTTTTTCGATAATTTCTTTCTCTTCAATCCATAATGGGCGTATATCTTTTTCAGTAAAAATTTGATTTTGCTTTTCATTTTGCAAATCATTTTCTGCCAAATCCGGTCTTTTTGCATTTTGCGAATCCTGAGGCACCTCGGACATCTTCGGAGTGGCAGGCACTGCCGTCGACTGCTGAATCTGCGCTGGCAGCATAGACATAGTGACTTGCTCTCCCTGATTGAGCACCACAATATTACGAATAATGTTGCTCAGCTCTCTAACATTTCCAGGCCAGGGGTAGTCCATAAAGAAGGCTTCTACTTCGGGCATAAAACCCTTGAACTGTTTACCTTCATCCTTGCTATAAGCATTCAGAAAACTTTGCGCAATTAGCAGACAATCGCGAGCCCGTTCTCGCAGGGCAGGCATATGTATGGGAATAACATGCAGACGATAATATAAATCTTCTCTGAAGCGCCCTTCTTCCACTTCTTTAAGCGGGTCACGATTGGTCGCACAGACAAACCTGACATCGACCTTGTACTCCTTACTGCCACCCACTGGTTGAAAAGTACCGCTTTGAATGAAGCGCAATAACTTGCTCTGCAAGTCCAGGGGCATTTCACCGATTTCATCCAGAAACAGGGTTCCGCCATCCGCCAGCGTGGCAGCGCCTTGCCTGGAAGCAGACGCTCCGGTGAAAGCCCCCTTTACATGTCCAAAGATTTCACTTTCAAT
Source organism: Oleiphilaceae bacterium (assembly GCA_041592735.1). Classification (GTDB taxonomy): domain Bacteria; phylum Pseudomonadota; class Gammaproteobacteria; order Pseudomonadales; family Oleiphilaceae; genus PZPK01. The sequence goes on from JBFHPN010000415.1 coordinate 2,027, forward strand.
CAAGTCACGGGGAATGGCTGCACAGTTCAGGGCAATATAGGGTTTATCCGATCTGACACTTTCTTTATGAATGGCCTCGGCACACAATTCTTTACCCGTGCCACTCTCTCCGGTAATGAAAACCGTTGCTCTGGAGCTGGCGGCACTTTCTATAATTCGATAAACAGTTTGCATCGGAAGTGAGCTACCGATCATGGCGTGAAATTTGTCACGGACAAAGGTCTTTTCATACTCACGAACAATGGCACTCAGCTGGCTTTCTTTCAAACAGTTTTTAATCGTCACCAGCAGCCTGGCTTTATCAAATGGTTTGGAAAGAAAGTCGCTGGCTCCATGACGCATAGCATCAACCACCACATCTACGGAACTATGGGCGGTAATAATAATCGCCGGGATTTGCGCATTTATTTTTCTGGCAGCATCAAGTACCTCAAGCCCGGTCATATCCGGTAGATTGATATCAACCAGTAATAAAGAGAAGGGCTGTTCTTTCAGTTTCTGCAAGGCATCTTTACCGGTATAAACCTCGGTGACCTGATAGTCAGACTCCATATAACTGCGATACACCAAGGCACTGGAGACATTATCTTCAACCAGTAAAATATGAACAGATTTAGTATCCATGTGTTAAGTCTGCTCCCCGGCTGAGTTCAAGGTTTCACGGTAAGTACAATAGCATTCCATCGTTTGTTGTAAGGCTTGCCTTACATTCACTATGTAGGTTGCAATGGGATCAGACAGCTCTGCACGCAAGGCATCTTCAAGAATTTTGGCATGCTCATAAAGTAATTCTGCACCAAATGTCCCTGAACAGCTTTTCAAGGCATGCGCGGCATCTCTTAAAGGTAGCGCAGCAGACTCCGCCTGCCATTGTGCCGCTGTTTGTTCAAAATCATTTGCACGCCGTTCCAGCTCTTCAATAAAACTGTTCACCATAATAGGGAGCAGGTCAATTGAGGTATCGCGCACCAGCTGATCAATCACTGACTGTGACATGACATTCATGGATAGCCTCATAAAT
>JBFHPN010000416.1:0-3046 GCA_041592735.1 Oleiphilaceae bacterium
GCTGACGTTCGTTGAGCTTGTCGAAACGTTTAACAAACGTTCACTTGAGGCAGCTGGAACATCCCTTCGACAGGCTCAGGGAGCGCATTCTTGCTTATGAGAGCACCATTGGAGTAGCTCAAAGAATTAGTTCTCCTGATAAGGGTCAGGAAAACCGAGTTCTGCCAAAATACGTGTTTCCAGGGCTTCCATTTCCTCTGCTTCATCATCTTCAATATGATCGAAGCCTAATAAATGCAAAGTGCCATGAACGACCAGATGTGCCCAATGCGCAATTTCCTGCTTGCCCTGTTCCTGGGCTTCACGCTCCACAACCGGCGCACAAATGACCAGATCGCCCAGTAAATTCAATTCAATACCCGGCGGGGCATCAAAAGGAAAAGACAGCACATTGGTGGGTTTGTCGCGCCCGCGATAGTCATGATTGAGTTGTCGGCCTTCCGTTTCATCGACGATGCGAATGGTTAGTTCACTGGCCGGTGGTGCCTCTGCGGCGGCTAAGGTAGTATCCACCCATTGGCTGAGTTGGGCAAGTGTCGGGCAGTGCTCGTGTTCACTCGCTATCTGCAGGTCTATCGTGGCGATGTTATTCATTGGATCCTTCAATGAGTTAATTTGCATGCCGGTCGTAAGCTTCAACAATACGCTGAACAATCGGATGTCTGACAACATCCTTAGCATTAAAATGCGTGCTGCTGATGCCTTTAACATTTGCGAGCACTTTCTGCGCCTGCACAAGTCCGGACATTGTATGCTTGGGTAAATCGGTTTGTGTTAAATCCCCGGTAATCACCGCGGTGGAGCCAAAACCAATGCGGGTAAGAAACATCTTCATTTGTTCGGGGGTGGTATTTTGGCTTTCATCCAGAATGATAAAGGCATTATTCAGGGTTCGGCCCCGCATAAAGGCCAGTGGCGCGACTTCAATGACGTTTTTTTCCATAAGGCGCGCGACTTGCTCAAATCCCAGCATTTCATAGAGTGCGTCGTAGAGCGGGCGTAAATAAGGGTCGACTTTTTGTGCTAAATCACCAGGCAAAAAGCCAAGCTTTTCACCCGCTTCAACAGCAGGGCGAACCAGCAGAATACGTTTAACTTCTTCATTGGTGAGCGCTTCAACCGCGCAGGCCACGGCTAAATAGGTTTTTCCGGTACCGGCCGGGCCAATGCCAAAGTTAATGTCGTGATGTTTAATATTATCAATATAGCGGTACTGGTTTTCACCGCGAGGTTTCAGTTGAAAGCGCGGTGTTTTGATAATTCGCGAAAAGTCAGATTTAGTATCTGCCGGGGCAGGAATACTGATCGCCTGTTCCTGCAGAAACAACTGCACCATTTCCAGGGTGATCTCATCATTCGCCTCGGTTTCCCGATAAAGATGGCGAATAATTTCAATGGCCGCATGGGCCTTATCTGCCGCTATCGTTAAGGCACTGGAATGGTTTTCCTCTGGCTGTTCAGCGCTCACCTTAAAGGTATGGCCCCGATAGCTGATGCGCACACTCAAGTGATTTTCAATTTGCTTCAGGTTTTGATCAAACTGACCACAAAGGCTTGCCAGGCGGTGGTTGTCAGCGGGCTCAAGGTTGATTTCCTTGATCACCGACGTGCCTGAATTAGTAGTCTTGATCATCAATACGCTCGCCACGCAGGGAATTAGCAAATGCTGCCGTGATGCGCACGTCAATAAACCGGCCAATCAGCTGGCTATCTGAACGATCCTGATTTGCTTTGAAGTTAACAACACGGTTATTTTCGGTCCGGCCTTGCAGTTCTCCCGGATCTTTCTTGGAAAAACCGGTGACCAGAATGCGTTCAATATTGCCCACCATCTTGCGGCTAATGTCTTGCGCCTGCTGCGCAATGCGTTGTTGCAGAATCGCCAGGCGTTCTTTCTTAACGCTCTCTGGCGTCTCGTCTGGTAAATCGGCAGCCGGAGTGCCCGGGCGAGCGCTATAAATAAAGCTGAAAGAGTTATCAAAACCAATATCGTTTATCAGGTTCATGGTGTCTTCAAAATCTTTATCGGTCTCACCGGGAAAGCCCACAATAAAGTCCGACGACAGCGAAATGTTGGGGCGGTGCTTACGAATTCGTCTGATTTTTGATTTATATTCCAGCGCCATGTGGCCGCGTTTCATTGCCGCCAGGATACGATCCGACCCGCTTTGCACAGGCAAGTGCAAGTGGCTGACCAATTCAGGAACCTGTGCATATACCTCGATCAAGGAATCGCTGAATTCAACCGGGTGCGAGGTTGTAAAACGGATACGGTCAATACCATCAATTGCCGCAATTAAGGTGATCAGTTCCGCCAGATCCATGGTGTCGCCATCATGAGTTTCACCTTGGTAAGCGTTTACATTTTGCCCCAGAAGATTTACCTCGCGCACACCTTGAGAGGCCAGATGCGCAACTTCAGCCAGCACGTCATCCGCCGGGCGGCTAACTTCTTCACCGCGCGTATAAGGCACCACGCAGAATGTACAGTATTTACTGCAGCCTTCCATAATCGACACAAAGGCTGAAGGGCCATCGACCCCCGGTTTGGGTAAATGATCAAACTTTTCGACTTCGGGGAAGCTGATGTCTACAACACCGCCGCCGGATGTTTTGGAGGCATCGATCATCTCAGGCAAGCGATGCAAAGTTTGCGGCCCGAAAATAACATCCACAAAAGGCGCACGGCTTCGAATCGCAGCCCCTTCTTGGCTCGCCACACAACCACCAACACCAATGGTGAGGTCTGGCTTGCTTTCCTTCAGCTTTTTCCAGCGACCCAGTTGATGAAATACCTTCTCCTGCGCTTTTTCGCGAATAGAGCAGGTGTTCAGCAGAATGATATCTGCTTCATTTTCATTATCGGTCAATTCAACCTCATGGCTAACCTGCAATAAATCCGCCATACGCGAAGAGTCATACTCATTCATCTGGCAGCCATGGGTTTTAATAAAAAGTTTCTTGGTCATCGCGTCACTACTAATACCTTCTCTGCCCATATAAAAAGGGGGAGATTAAAGCTAATAACACCCTCACTCACCATTCA
>JBFHPN010000417.1:0-3038 GCA_041592735.1 Oleiphilaceae bacterium
AACGCAGATTCAGTGAGTGATTGCTTACCAGAACAGAGTATTCACCTATATCATGCAAGCTTGCCTGACTGACGGAATAGATCGGGTTTACTGCTCCGTAAATGGCTTGGTCATTCAAATACCACTGATAACTGAGAGGCGTATCCGAGATGGCGCCCACACTCAAAGAAAAACCTTCACCCGCACTTACTGCTTTTGATAAGGGTTGCTTGATTATTTCAAGTTGCGGGTCACTGGCCAGAACATCAAGGAAGGCGGCTTCAGAGACCAGACTGCCACGACTATTGGCAATGACAACGTCGTAGTGCGCCTGATCCGCTAATGTTAAATTCTCTAGGGTCAGTGTTGAATCATTGGCATTGTTGATGGCTTGGCCGTTTTTACGCCATTGATAGCGAATGAAACCACCACCCGAGACGGTAACGCTTAAATGGGCATTCATGGTTTCGGGAACGATTTGAGACACAGGTTGCTTAACAATGGATAACGGTTCGATAGGATCTGTGATCCACACATTCACAAAGGCGGAGTAGAGTGTTGAAGAGGCATTGCTTACCACAACGCGATAGGTGCCTTCATCTGATTTCTTTGAACTCGAGACAAGATAGTAATTTGCGGTGGCGTTGGGAATCAAGGAGCCACCTTTCTGCCACTGGTATGTGAAAGGGCCATCACCTCCAACCTGAACCGATAAGAGCAACGCGTCTCCTTGCGTGATGGTCTGGCTTTGCGGTGTTTGGATAAAAGAGATCGATGCAAGGGTTTTATTAACATTGACGTGCGCAGCCAAAGAACGTTGTGTGTCATTGTTGGTGCTGACGACAGCATAATAGATGCCTGTATCACTTAGGCGGCTATGGTTTTTTGAATAAGTGGGGTAAATCGCGCCATCTATCGGCTGATCATCTTTATACCATTGATATCTCAATGCCGAATTGCTGGTGGCTTGTACTTTTAAGGTGAGGGCCGCATTCTCATTGATTTCTGCTGATTGAGGATGGCTGATGATCTGCAATGCAGGTTGAGAATTTGTTGAGGCCTCGGTGGCTGTTCCGGATTGAGCGTCTACACCCGGCTCGCGGGCGCTGTCTTTGCTGCTACTGCAAGCCGAGAGCATAAAAATTAAAAAAAGACAGACTATGCAATGTGTGATTGACGTGTGCATAAGGCTCATTATGAGGATGTAACAGGTATCAAGCGCAAACGACAAGGGCTATGAGGCAAATCTATGAAATCAATAAGATTTGAGGGCTACCTTTAACGTTAAACGCTAGTAACGATAAACGGTTGGATTCTAGCGTAATTTGTCAGCTGAAGGTGGAAATGAAAGTTAACATTTAGTCACAATTGGAAACAATTTCAATTTTTTTGAAGTGTGTACAGTTTTTTAATGAGTGCCTGTCTGATTTCTTCTTGCTGGTCTTCATCTTCGGCATCAAAAAGGGCAATAAAGTCCTGGATGACAGGCTGGAAAAAATCATCAAAATGACGGGCATTTCGCCAGGTTTCGTGAGCGGTTTGCTGAATTTTCTCCTTGGTTTGTTTGTCTGAGAGTGCATCCTGATTTAATGCTGACAAGGTCTTTTTAAGTTCAGCGACCAGAGCAAGATTGGGGTTGTCCGAGGGGTCGACAGGTTTTAATTTTTCCCAGATAGCGGCCAGCTTTTCTCTGGCCTGATGTGTATCACTTATGTCTGCCTGTGCGGCAATATCAAGGCTCTCTACCGAGTCTTTAAACATGCTCTCGGTTTCGGCTAATTTGGCGCTGATTTTTTCGTTAAAGGCATCCGTTTGAACCGATAAAGCGCGGACTTCATCCGCGACAACGCTGAAGCTTCTGCCTGCATCACCAGCACGGGCTGCTTCTATGGCAGCATTCAGGGCAAGAAGATTGGTTTGAGAATTGATTTTGTTTATATCTTGCAAATGCTCAACCACCTCTTTGAAACGTGCATCGATGTCATCAAAGTTTTTGTTGAGGATAACGGAGGCGGCCTGAATATTTTCGAATTGCTGGATTAAACTAGAAAGTGCTTGAGTAGAAATCTCGCCGAATTCATTCAGGCTTTCCTGAACCAGTGGATCGAGTCTTTCGTCCAGGCTAATGGCCAATTGTTTGATCAGTGTATCCGCTTTCGAAAGAATATCAGATGTCAGGGATGATTGAGCCGCTTGGGTGTGGGTCATTTGCTCGGTTTCTTGGCTGTATTTGGCAATTTGCTGCATGTGTTTGCCCATCAAGTCCTGAATCTGGTGCAGCAGGTCAAGTTGATGGTGTTTATGCTTTACAGCACGTTTGTAGCGAGGGGTCTCGGTAAAATGCACCAGAGATCGCTGAATACGCTGCCAGATCATAAAACCAACGATCATGGTGGAAAACACCAGGGGGGCAACAATGTAGTTAGGAATGGGAGGATCCACAACTAACCAGACTGTCGCCAGACACTGCATGAAAAGCAGCCAAGCGTATTCATACTTCATGCACTAACCTTAATTGAACGCAAAAATGGATAAAAGCACCTTAAGTCTAGTTGGCTTCTCGGTTTGTACCAACCTTCTTATGCAGCATGATGCATAAGAAGGAAGATGTGTATCTGGAAAACACCAATTTAGACTTGCTATCCAGTGTATCGGTCATCTGGCAGATTTCTTAAATGCTGTTAGGTGCTGAGCAGACCGTCTTAATTTTCCATGAGACTTCTTGGCCTGCGAAGAACGGCACAATTGAACGGCCGTTAGGTAAAATAATTTCCTCGGGGATCACCCAGCGTTCCCTGGTCAGCGTCAGGGTATCGGTATTTCTTGGCAGCCCATAAAAATCGGGGCCATTGAAGCTGGCGAAGGCCTCGAGTTTATCGAGGATGCCCAGATCATCAAATATTTGCGTATAGAGCTCGATAGCGCTCCATGCGCTGTAGCAGCCAGCACATCCGCAGGCAGATTCTTTTTTTAGCTTCTCATGGGGCGCTGAATCGGTCCCCAGAAAGAACTTCTTGGACCCCGACTTCACCGCATCCTGCAGCGCCAACTGATGGGTG
>JBFHPN010000418.1:0-3035 GCA_041592735.1 Oleiphilaceae bacterium
CACCTCGGTCTCTTTTGCAGATTGGCGCGAAGACTCTCTTCGATCTCCGACCGTATCTGAATCCTGCTGATAAGGCGAAGCCTGCGAATAAAAGGTGCGTTTTTGATAATATTGCGTTTTCTGGCTGTTCTTCAGTAAGGCATTAAACACGGTTTTGGCCACCATTTGTCTTAATACCGGTGTTAGCAAAATGAAGCCAATGCCATCGGTGATGAAACCCGGTGTCAACAACAATGCACCGGCAATAGCGATCATCAATCCCTCTGCCATTTCTTTCACAGGCATTTCACCGTTCTGCATTTTTTGCTGCGCTGTCATAAAGGTAGCCAAGCCTTGTCTTTTCAATAAACTGGCCCCGATCAGCGCCGTCAACAAGACCAATCCAATGGTATATAAACCACCAATCACACTTCCGACCTGAATCAGAATGTACATTTCTATAATCGGTAGTACGATGAACAAGACGAAGAAAATAGGCATAGACATCTCGGTTTAATAGTGAATTTAGCGGGTAACTGCTTTACCGGACTTAGGATAGTTAGCGACAGCAGGCTTAAAAAAAGCAAATGAAAAAAACAAATCATTTAACACTAGGCAACGCGCTTTGACTGGTAAACAATACCAGTCTGCTATCAATACTTCAGTTAATAAAGGCATATCATGAAAATTCAAGACTCCGTAATTGCAATTACCGGTGGCGCTCAGGGTTTAGGCGCCGCCATGGCCATTAGTCTGGCAAAAAAAGGCGCCCATCTTGCGCTGATAGACATGCATCAGGAACGATTGGATGAAACATGTAAACGCTGTGAAACCCTCGGTGTTAAAGCAAAAGGTTTCGTCTGTAATGTCGCAGAAGAAGATCAGGTCGAACAAACATTTAATACGATTATCCAGGAATTCGGACAACTTGATGGTCTCGTTAATAATGCAGGCATTCTCAGAGACGGCCTGCTACTGAAAGTTAAAGACGGCGCAGTGTCTTCTAAACTCTCGCTGCAACAGTGGCAAGCTGTCATCGATGTCAATTTGACCGGTGTTTTTTTATGCGGCCGGGAAGCTGCCATTAAAATGGTCGAAAGCAAGCGACCAGGCTGCATTATCAATATTTCAAGTGTTGCGCGAGCTGGCAATATAGGCCAGAGCAACTATAGCGCAGCTAAAGCTGGTGTGGTGGCACTCAGTGTCACCTGGGCGAAAGAGCTCGCCCGATATGGCATTCGTTCTATGGCAATAGCGCCCGGTTTTATAGAAACAGAGATGACCGCCAGCATGAAACCTGAAGCCCAAGAACACATGAAAAAAGTCATTCCCCTGGGCTTTGCGGGAAAACCTGATTTTATTGAGCAGACCGTCATACATATTCTGGAAAATGATTATTTAACCGGTCGCACGATCGAAGTGGACGGCGGTTTACGTATCTAAGGCACATCAGACATGACGATCGCAGCGACACAAGCACCTAAACACAGCGCACAAGAAGCCATACTCTCGGTACTTGCCCATATTCCGCATGGGCGCGTTAGTAATTACGGCACCATCGCTGCGCGAGCCGGTTACCCCGGCTCCGCCCGTCATGTCGCCCGAATACTTAAACAACTACCTGAGGATACTACGATCCCCTGGCATCGAGTCGTCAACAGTCAGGGCAAGATCAGTTTTTGTGAAAGTGATGCGTTATATACCCTGCAAATTAACAAACTCAAGGCGGAAGGCATTGCGTTTAACAATAACAATCGAATCAGCCGACAGTTTTTCTGGTAAGAAAAAAACCGCCCCTTCTTTGCAAAAAATCAGCGAAATACAGAGCATAAGCGCCACTTATGAACTAGATTTAAAAGACGCCTGTCATCTTTGTCGTGCTTGCATTTTAGTGTAAGTAGGCATAAGCCAAACAGCTGTTTTAATAGTTTGTGCAAATTAGGGTTTTTCCATGAAGATCAGACAATATATTTACCAACCCGATCAAGGCTGGCGTTTATATCCAGAAACGCCAGAAAATAACGCTGATAACACCTTCGACCCAGATATATTGCTGGCATTTGGCTCCGGCAAAGAGTGCAACGGTGATATTCTGGTCAATTGGTGGCAAACAAACTACCCGAATGCACAACTGCTTGGCTGTTCCAGTGCGGGCGAAATTCTTGATACGGAAGTTTTTTCGAATACGATTTCTCTGACCGCCATAGAATTTGAGAAAACACGTGTACAACTTTATTCTATTGATTTCAAGCCTGAGAAAGATAGCCGTGAACTTGCCAATGAACTTATAGCAAAGCTAGACACAGAAGATCTGAAACTATGCTTTGTTCTGAGTGATGGCCTGAACATCAATGGCTCACAACTCGTTGAGGGCATGCGGGATAAGTTACCAGAGACTTGTTTATTAACGGGCGGGCTGGCAGGCGACGGCATACGTTTCAAGGAAACGCTGGTCTGCCTGAATGAAGACTATGCGTCAAATAAAATCGTACTACTGGGGCTGTATGGTGACAATATTGAAGTGGAATATGGATCTATGGGAGGATGGAGCTCATTTGGGCCCTCTCGCCTGGTGACCCGATCCGTTAATAATGTGCTATATGATGTAGATAACCAGAATGCTCTGGAACTCTATAAACAGTATCTTGGCCCTCACGCCAAAGAACTGCCCGCATCAGCACTCAGATTCCCTTTACTTATTACGACAAATGATGGCAAAAAATATGTCCGGACCATTTTATCTGTCGATGAAGAGGCGGGGACCATGACCTTTGCCGGAGATATTCCTGAAGGCGCCTACGCAGAATTAATGCGCGCCAATGTTGATCGCCTGGTAGATGGTGCCGCTGATGCTGCTCAGGAAAGCATGCAAAAGAAAGACTCGATACCGGATCTGGCCATTTTGATCAGTTGTGTCGGCAGGCGCCTTGTTTTGGGTCAACGAATCGAAGAAGAGGTGGAAGCTGTTCGTGATGTGTTTGGTAAACATACCCGATTAACCGGCTTTTATTCCTATGGAGAAATCTGCCCTTACGAAGATAAAAACGACGCCATGC
>JBFHPN010000419.1:0-3026 GCA_041592735.1 Oleiphilaceae bacterium
CCAACGAACGTTGCTGAAGAAGTTATTTCAGCGGCGAAAGCCAAGCGAGAAGCTGAAAAGAAATAAACCTGAGCATTCAGGCACAAAAAAGGCGGATATTTATTCCGCCTTTTTTTATTTCAGTTTTAATTATTTTATTTCAGTTTTAATGAATTAGTTCAGAGCATAGCGCAATAGACTAAGTTCTCTTAGCCAGAATTACTGCAAACCAATATGATTTGCGGTAAGTACTTTAGTCATCGCACTGGCCGCCGCTAATCCGAGCGTTTTACTAAGACGCTCAAACGGATCGGGCTTCGGCGTAAAATCAACGATCTCTTCTGCACCTACTATTTCGCGCGCAACCATTCCAGAACTACCCAAACCATCTATCAGACCCATCTCTAGCGCCTGCTCACCATTCCAGATCAAACCTGAGAATGTCTGATCCGTAACTTTCAGACGATCACCCCGCCCTTCCATTACCTTAGAAATAAATTGCTGATGCGTACTGGTAAGCACACCTTTCCAGAACTCAACCTCTTTAGGCTTTTCCTCACTAAAGGGATCCAGAAAGCCCTTATTGTCACCCGCAGTATACAAACGGCGCTCAATACCTAACTTTTCAAGGGTATCAACAAAACCAAACCCAGACGCCACTACACCAATAGAACCAACCAGACTGGCTTTATCTGCATAAATCTGGTCTGCAGCAGCAGCAATGTAGTAAGCACCTGAGGCACCAATATCACTGATCACTGCATACAAGGGTTTATCCGGATATAAACCACGCAACCTTTTGATTTCATCATACACATAACCTGATTGAACCGGGCTACCTCCGGGGCTGTTAATTCTCAAAATTACCGCTTGGGTACCCGGTGCCTCAAATGCCGCGCGCAACCCGGAAACAAGGAAATCGGCATTCGCCTCCTCTCCATCAGCAATCAAGCCCTTGAGATCCACCAGCCCGGTATATTTATCACTTGAAGGCTTCATATCAGTGGACAATCCGCCTGCCATAATACCGATCAGCAAAAATAAATAGAAAAAGGTCAATAACTTGAAAAAGATACCCCAGCGCCTGGCTCGCCGCTGCTCAACACCTAATTGAGAGACTGTTTTTTCAATTAATTTCCACTCTTTAGAGCTTTTATCTGCATCCAAGGTTATAACTCCTGACAAAATTAGTATTGGGTAGCCAACCCGTATTAAGGTGATCCAAAAACGACTCTATATAGCATAATCCAACACTTCCGAGAAACAGTCTATGACCCCCAGAGGATTGAATTTCTGTAAACGCTCCCGGCTATGCACCCCATAACTGACAGCTAATGATGGCATGCCACAGCGGCTCGCCATATCCAGGTCGTACTCGGTATCACCAATCATTAACATAGTATTTAACGGTAAATCAAAATGTTCAGCAATTTGATAAAGCATCAACGGATCAGGCTTAGAAGATGTTTCATCCGCACAACGCTCAATAGAAAAGTAATTTTTCAGTCCGGTTGAAACTAATGCCTTATCCAAACCATGCCGGCTTTTTCCTGTCGCGACTGCTAAACGTACGCCTGAATTCTGTAAGGCATCAAGTGTTGGAATGACCTTGTCAAACAAAACACCGGCATCCTGAGGAACACTAAAGAAATGCTCTGCATAATAATGGCGCATTAAGTCTATATCATGCGATGACAAACCAGGATAAAGAGTTGCTAACGCCTTATGCATACTTAATCCGATGATATCTTTCAATCTATCGTAATCCAGCTGCGGCAACTTCATCCTGTCAGCAGCAAAACTCAAACTCTCGACAATGTGCCTTTCGGAATTGACGAGCGTGCCATCCCAATCAAAGATACAAACTTTAAAATTAGTATTTCTCATGGTTGCAAATCCATTTTAAGCAAATTAGCTCGAAAAACCTCATCGTAATCCGCCTCTATATACAAGCGCTGACCGCCAGGATGCGTAATAGCGATCGACTTTGCATGCAACATCAGGCGAGCTTTAGCCATACCATGTGTTTCAATATGCTCTCGATGAATATATTTTTCATCACCCACAATGGGATGCCCCGAAAAAGCAGCATGCACTCTGATCTGATGTGTACGCCCCGTTATAGGCTTGGCCTCCAGCAAAGTAAAATTCGTGGCACTTGCCAGCACTTTAAAGTAAGTCTGGCTTGCCTTGCCCGTCTCATGCACCGTTACAAAGCGCTCTCCAGACTTCAATTCATTCTTTTTAAGGGGCGCATCCACTCTAGTTTTATGTGAAGGCCATTGACCATGAACCGCCAGATGATAGGTTTTATCGACTTCATCTCCCCTGAACTGTGCATGAAAATGACGCAACGCAGAGCGTTTCTTGGCCACCATAATGCAACCAGAAGTATCACGATCGATTCGATGCACCAGCTCAAGAAATTGCGTCTCCGGATAGCGCCTTCTTAAGGCCTCGATAAGCCCTACACGTACACCACTGCCACCATGAACAGCAAGCCCCGAAGGCTTATTAATCACCACTAATACATCATCTTCATATAGGATTGCACCATCCAGAAAATTGATCAGCGAATCACTCACGATAACAGGAGCAGATGCCCCTTCCAAACCGTATACAGGAGCTATCCTAACGATATCCCCCAATGCCAGCTTGGTTTCTGCTTTACATCGTTTCTTATTTACGCGAATTTCACCCTTGCGGATCAAACTATAAACTTTGGATTTAGGTATTCCTTTTAAGAAGGATATAAGAAAATTATCAACCCGCTGAAACTGATTCTTTTCGGTAATCGTAACAAATTGAACCTTAGGCTTAAGTCCGTCTTCATTATTTTGAGCTTTACTTGCCTGCTGGTTAGCGGTGCGCTTTCCGGAAATAACTTGCGTCTTAGACATACTTTTCCAATTCGTGCAATGACAACCTGCACATTGTTTTGATTTATTTGCTGAAACCCACATTTACTGTTATATTTCAACGTCGTTCAAATCGAATAATATTCTGCTCTTACAATTCGGTGTCTGGTTTCTCGATTATAAAGAAAC